>JBBRNU010000069.1:0-11691 GCA_038230115.1 Chthonomonadales bacterium
GATTCCAAACCTTAACATACGAAACGGTCTGGCTTGGGGTATACTAGGCGGTAACTATTAAGGAGAGCAAGACACAATTATGAGTTTGACTAAAACCACCAAAAAGAAAGCGGAAAAAGCGCCCGAAACCGACGCGGGCGAAGCGACACCCGCCCTGCTGACCGAAGCCGTCGCGGTCGTCGCCAGCCCGCGCGCCGCGTCCGGCAATGGGGACGCGCCTGCCGCTTCCATCGCCGCGCCGACCGCCGACGCAGTTGCCAGCCCCAGGAAAAAAACGGTTACGGCTGCAGAGGGCGACGCCAAGCCGAAGAAAAAAGCGGTCGCCGCCCCTGTTGCAAGCGAGACTTCAGGAAATGAGGCGCAGACCGCGCCCGTCGCTGCGGTCGCCGCTCCGGCGCCGGTTGAGTCAGCGGAAGTCAAAGCCGAAGCGCCGCGCCCAACGCCCGCGCCCGAAGCGATTGTTGCGAAGACGGTTCCTGCAAACGTCGCGCCTGCCCCTGCCGCTTCTGCTGCAAAAGATGACGGAACCGCCGAAACAAGCGAAGAGGACGAGCCGACGGCCCCGGAAGAACCCGCCGCCGCGTTTCGCGTCCTGAATTTGAGTGAGCCGCTGATGCGCGCCATTATCGAGGCCGGGTTTGAAGCCCCAACCCCGATTCAGGCCCAGGCGATTCCCATTCTGCTGACCGGGCAGGATATGATCGGGCAGGCCCAGACCGGAACTGGCAAGACCGCCGCCTTCGCGCTGCCGTTGGGCGAGCGGCTCGACCCGACGCTGCTTTACCCCCAGGCCATCGTTCTCCTGCCGACGCGCGAATTGTGCATTCAAGTGGCGCAGGAGACGCACAATCTGTACAAATACCGGCGTTTGCGCGTGGTCCCCGTCTATGGCGGGCAGCCGATTGACCGCCAGTTTCGCGCGCTCTCGCAGGGCGCGCAAATCGTGGTCGGCACGCCGGGCCGCGTTCTCGACCACCTGCGGCGCGGCACGCTCGACCTGAGCCGCATCAAGGCTGTCGTCCTGGACGAGGCCGACGAGATGCTGAACATGGGCTTCCTGGAAGACGTCGAGGAAATCCTGAAAAACGCGCCCAAAGAGCGCCAGACCGCCCTGTTTTCGGCCACGATGCCCCCGCGCATCGCGGCCCTCGCCCGCGAATATCTGAAAGACCCCGTCCGCGTCGCCATCGAAAACAAACGCCGCACGGTGGCGCAGGTCACGCAAACCTATTACGAGGTCATTCCAAGCCAAAAAATGGAGGCGCTCGCCCGCATCCTCGACATGGAATCGCCGGGCAGCACGATTCTGTTCTGCCGCACCCGGCGCGAAGTGGACGAACTGGGCGAAAACCTGCAAATGCGCGGGTACGAGGCCGAAACCCTGCACGGCGACATGAACCAGTCGGCGCGCGACCGCGTCATGAACCGCTTCCGCTCCGGCGCCGCCGACCTGCTGATCGCGACCGACGTGGCCGCGCGCGGGCTGGACATTGATCAGGTCACGCACGTCATCAATTACGACATTCCTTGGGACGTGGAAAGCTACATTCACCGCATCGGGCGCACCGGGCGGGCCGGACGCACCGGCGACGCGATCACCCTCGTTTCGCCGCGCGAGCGTCACCAGATCAAGTTCATCGAGCGCCTGATCAACGCCCCAATCCGACCGGCCCGCGTGCCGACCGCCGCCGACATCGCCGCGCGACGGCGTGACGTATTCAAGGAAAAACTGCGCGAAACGCTCGCTGGCAACGCCTATGACGGCCATCTGATTACCGTCGAAGAGCTGACCTCGGAAGGCGACTACGACGCCTCGCAAATCGCCGCCGCCACGCTGCATCTGCTCTGGCAGGCGCAAAAGGGCGCGGGCGAGTATGACGTTGCGGAAGCCGCGGCGGAGGGCGAGCGCGCCGAACCCGGCATGACCCGCCTGTTCATTCAAATCGGGCGCATGGACGGCGTGCGGCCCGGCGACATCGTGGGGGCCATCGCGAACGAGGCGGGCCTGCCCGGCAACGCCATTGGCGCGATTGACATTATGGACAACAGCACGTTTGTGGAAGTGCCGGAAGCCGCCGCCAGCCGCGTCATCGAGGCGTTGTCGCAGACCAAGCTGCGCGGCAAGCGCGTTCTGGTGGACGTCGCGCGCCCGCGCCGCGAAGACGGCGATTTCGAGGGCAACAACAATCAGCCGGGCGGGGGCTTCGGCGGGCCGCGTGGAAATGCCGGACACGGCGACCGACCCGACAACTATAACCGACCGCCGCGTCCGGGCTATGGACGCGACGACCGGGGAGGATATGGCGGGCGCGATGATCGCGGCGGCTACAACCGCCCGCCGCGCCCGCAGCCGGGTCGCCCTCAGCCCTACAACGGCAAGAAACGCTGACGGTTTCGGCAGTTCGCTCCGCTTGCATTCGTCTCGCCTCCGCATCGGTTCGCCGCGCGGAGGCGGATTTTATGCGGCATGGCGACAAACAAAAAATTGGCCCGCGCCATAGTCGGCGGGGCCAGTTTTGATTCAACAGGAGTAATCGGGAAAGTTCAGGCGATGACGACGGGCCGCGTTTCGCGCGCGGCTTCCGGCGTCTGTCGCTGCGCCCAGGTATAGTCAACGCGCACATAGCAGGCCACGCGCCCGTCCAGGCTGGCGGGCAAAAAATCCTCGGTTTCCAGGCGCACTTCCCGGCTGCCGCCAATCTGTCGGTAAGTTCCCGGTCGGGCCTTTTCGCCCGCCAGGTACAAGTCGTCGCTTCCCAGATCAATTTCGGCGTTGCGCCACATGATACGAACTCCTGATGCGGGTCGGGACATCCGCGCGACAGGCGCAATGTCCAGTAGAACAAACCGGCGTCATCGCCGCGCCCCTGCGTCCCCCGTTGGACGGCGCGAGGCCGCGAACTGTTCGATTTCTTTTTGGGCGTTCAGACTGCGTTGGATTGGGAAGGCCACCCGCGCCATCGGCCCGTTCGCAACTTTCTGAGTATACCCTGGAAAAAGCAAAAAGCGCAAAACAAACTGCCCGTTCGCTCGCGTCCGTTGCCCCGTAATATTATCGGCGCGCGGCCCTCCCTTCCGCAGGGCAGGCGTCTTTCAAACGCAAGGTTTATTGGTTCTGCAAGCGTAATTCACCTAACCCCCCGTCCCCGTCCCCATCGGGGAAGGGGAGACGAAACAAGAACCGCGCGCTTCTTTCTGAAATGGGAGAGAAACAAGCGAGAGCAAAGCGTCGTCAACCTGCCAGCTTTGCGCTTGAAACGCAAATTCGATGTTCAGTCACCCCCTTCCCCGGTGGGGACGGGGACGGGGGGGTTAGGTGAAGCGCTTTTCGAGGCGGCGAGAGAAGGGCTTTTCATAGTGCGCGGCGAATGAACCGCCATGCCCAATGTATTTTCCCGGCTCGCCAGCCTCGACACGCCGCCGCGCATTGACGAGCCGGAATTGATTGACAGCGACGACCAACCCTATGAAGATTTTCGCGCCAGCATGACCGACGTGCGCCGCGCCAACGCCCTGATCGGCGGCACGGTCGTCGTGACTCGCGAGGCCCGGCGCTGGCTGCGCGCGGCCAAATCCGACCCGACGTGCGCGGGACGACCGGTCACGTTTCTCGATGTCGCGACGGGGTCGGGCGACATTCCCGAAGCGATTTTGCGCGTGGCGCGGCAGGAGGGCGTCGAGGCCCGCGTGGTCGGGCTGGATTTCAGCGCCCCGATCCTGCGCTTCGCCCGCGAACTCGTCGGCGCGCAGACCGACATCCGTTTGACGCGCGGCGACGCTTTCACGCTGCCGTTCGCCGCCCATAGTTTCGATTACGCGCTGTGTTCGCTTGCGTTTCATCATTTCGGGTTCGCGCCCTGCATACAGGCCCTGCGCGAAATGGAGCGCGTCAGTCGGCGCGGCTGGCTGGTCAACGACATTCGGCGGGCGTGGTCGGCCTGGGCGCTGATTCGGGCGATTTCAACCGTAGGCCGCATGAATCGCCTGACCCGGCACGACGGCCCCGCGTCTGTTCTGCGCGCCTATTCGGTGGCGGAATATGCGCGGATGGCCGAAGCGATTGACTTAAACGTCGGGAACGAAGTGAGGCTCCGGCGCAGTCTGTTCTACCGCGTGGCCCTCGTGCGCGAAAAACCTTAAGGCGGCAACGCGAAGCAAAGATTTGGATGTGTCGGAACGTGGCTTCGAGCGGCCCAAAACGAAACCAGACGGCGAACGGCAAGGCTGGCGAAAAGCCAGAGGATTTGAGGACGAAAGAGGACGGCGTTGAAATACGATGCGGATGTGATTGTCGTGGGCGGCGGGCCGGCAGGCAGCGGCGCGGCGACCTGGCTGGCGCGGCAGGGGTTTGCAGTCACGCTGCTGGATCGCGCCCGGTTTCCGCGTGACAAGGCGTGCGGCGAATTCCTGACGCGCGCGGCGCAGCAGTTATTGGACGATCTGGGAGTTTGGGACGGCCTGAAATCGGTCTCGGCGCAGACGGTCGCGGCAACGGTTTTGGTCGCCCCCGATGGCAGTCAGACGCGCCACGTTCCTGCCGATGGCGGCCCGACGGGGTATGCCGCGCGCCGGGTTGTTCTCGACGCCGCGCTGCTCGAGGGGGCGCGGCGGGCGGGCGTGGACGTGCGCGAAGGGTCTGCCGTGCGCGAACTCCTGCGCGACGCGGGCGGGCAGGTTCAGGGCGTCACGGGCCGGGACGAGACCGGCGAACCGATGACTTTGCGCGCCCGCCTGGTGATCGGCGCAGACGGGTCGCACTCGCTCGTGGCCCGCCAGCTGAACCTGGTGCGGGCGCTGCCGCGTTTGCAGCGCGTGGCCGTCGTGTCGCACTGGCAAAATGTTTCGGGCGCGGGCGACACGATTGCGATGCGGGCGCGCGGCCCGATTGTCTGCGGCGCGGGCTTTCCCGGCCCCCGCTCGGAAACCGGGGCCAGCGCCAACGTCACGCTCGTGGTTCCCACGTCCCTCGCGCCGCACATCGCCGGACGCGCCGGGGACTTTACCGACGAAATTCTGAGCGCGCAGTTTCCCGACCTGGCCGAATCGCTCCGAGGCGCGCGGCGCGAAACCGCCGTGCGAACCATCGGCTGCTTCGGGCATCGCTGCCGTCCGGCAATCGCCGATGGCGCGCTCCTGGTCGGCGACGCCGCCACGTTCATTGACCCGTTTACCGGCGAGGGCGTGTATTTCGCGCTGCGCGGCGCGCAGTTGGCCGCGCAAACCGCGACAACGGCCCTGCGCGCGGGCGACACCTCCCGCGCGCGGCTGGCTTCCTACAGCCACGCGCGGTGCGAACTGGCCCAGCGCTATTTGTTGTGCGATTTGGTGCAGGCCGTCGTGCGCCGGCCCGCCCTGCTCGCTCAGGTCGTGCGCCGCTTCGCGCTGCGGCCCGGCGTCGGCGACCGCCTGCTCGGTATCCTGAGCGACACGCGCCCGCCCGCCGACCTGCTGCACCCCGCATTTTTGTGGCGGCTGCTCGCCCCGGAACTTCCGGCGTCCGCCTGACCTGAAACGCAGAACAGGGAGAACGGGAATAAATCCCCGTTCTGAAATGCATAGCCCGCCTGCGCGGGCTAAATGCTCGGCCTGACTGAAGACGCGCTTAAATTCGTCAGCCTTCGCGGGTTAAAAACGCTCTCGGGCCTTCGGCATTGCAGCCCGCGCAGGCGGGCTGTGCATTTCAGAACGGGGATTTATTCCCGTTCTCTCCTATCCCCGCCAAGCCGCCAGGTATCACAACCCCGTCCGCTCGCGGGCCTGAACGAACAGGGCGGCCACGCGCTGACCGACCATCTCCTGAAACGCGGCGCGCTCGACGGTGTGCGCGTGCTGAAGCGCGAAATTCAGCGGCTCGAAGCGGGCCGACTCGCGGGAACTCAAGCGGTGCGCCAGTTCCTCCGGCAGCGCGGCAATCACGTCGCCCGGATCGGCCCGCCCGTCAATCACGATGTCCTCGCCATCCCAATATGCGACCTGACGAAACCGCATGGCCGCGTCCACCAGAGGGGCGCCGCCATGCCGTTCGCACAGAAACCACACGTACCAGGGTTCGGCCCGCGCCAGCCGCCCGCCTGTCAGTTCCACGAACATCAGCCGGGCGCAGAATTCGGCCTCCTGCTCGACCAGCCGCTTTTGGCGCGTTTCAGGAAGCATCCGGCCCATCCTGACTTCCCCGACGCGCATTTTCTTGACCGGACGCCTTGTCGCGCTCGGCACGCGCGTGTTCGCTCGCCTCGGTTTGCGCCAGGCGCTCCAGAAACGACTCAACCAATTCGGCGTTGCGGCGCAGGCTGTCTTTCCACAGATCGCGCTCGCGACCGGGCGGCATTTTGGCGAGCGCGCGGCCCAGCCGCCCCAGCCACTCGCGCTCGTCCCCGTCCATGCCGTCGAAATCGGGTCGGTCGAAGTCGCCTCGGTTCAAGTTAGCCTGATTAAAACGGGATGGCGTTTCGATGGCCGCGGCGTAAAAGGGGGGCGTCTCGTTTTCGCACTCGCCCGCTTCCGGCACGAAACCGGCCAGCAGCAATAAGCGGTTCATCTCTTCGCCCATGCCCTGCGCGAAGCGGCGCACGGTTTCCGGCGTGCGCGCGTTCCCCTTCGCCAGCTCGCCGATGGTGGCGGGCGACAGCCCCGTCAGCCGCTCGGCCTGACGGTACGACATCCGCTTACCATTCTGCCCGCGACATTCCAGTATTTGATTGATCGCCGCCTGCAAAGCGGGTCGGGTTCGCGCCATAATGAAATTCCTGTAACCTGACGGGCCTTCGCATCGTCCAATGCCCGGATTATAACACAACCCGCCGAATGCCGCAAGGAAAATTTCGCCCCGTCGTTTTACGGGACGGTTTGCCGCCCCCCCGTATTTTCTTCACGCGCCGACCATTCGGAAAACATTTTTGCTCCCTTTTCGTAGTATGATATAAGAATTCGGATAAAAAACCATCGTGAGGACGACTGCCGATTGTCCGCCGTTTGCGTTCTCGTCGCGGACAATCGGGGACGAGGAAGGAAAGCGCTTGCCATGAACTCAGGAAAGTCAATCGCCCGCTCAAGAAGGCGTCGCATTCGGCGCGCTATGCTGGCTCCGACGCTTATTGCGCTGCTGCCCGGCGTGGCAGGCGCGCAGATCAACCGCGCCCGTCCCGCGCCGAACCCGCAGCCCAATCCGCTGATCAATCCCTACGGCTACCCGAACCAGCCTTATCCCTACTCGTCCGGCGGCTCGGTAACGCTGACCAACCCCAATCTGGACCGCAGTCGCGTCGGCGGGCAGGGGTATCCGTTATACCAGACATCGCCCTACGGCGCTCGCTCCAATGCGGGCAGCGTGGATTTCAATAATCTGTTCCGCAGCAGCGCGACGAACTATTTCTACCGCAGCGACGCCGGTTCCAATGGCCGCTACTCGCCCTACGACCAGAGCGGGCGTTACTCGCCCTATGACTCGACCGGACGCTACAACCCGAACCGGCTTGGCAATCCGAACGCGCGCTCCACGCGCCCGTCCGGCAGTCTCGATGACGTTATCAACCAGTTGGGCAGCCCGACCGGATCGGTTGCGAACGGCCCGTTTCCCAGAGAGCAGCTGGGCATGATCGGCAATCCCGGCGCCAACTACAACCGCTTCACGCGCTCCGGCGAGGGCTACAACTATCGCTACAACAACGGCCTGTCCGGGCGTGATCAGTACTCCATCTATTACGGCTGGGGCGCGACGATTTTCCCCGGCGGCAACGCTTTCTACCCGTACTATTCGCCCTTCTACGCGGACGGTCAGACGGTCGTCTCGCCCTACGGCTACTATTTCGGCGCGTTTCCGCCTTATATCGCGTCGGGCAATGTCTTCATTCAGCCGCCCGCCATCGAATACGTGCCGTACCCGGTCTATGCGCCGGAAGGACGCTACAACGGTTACCGGCGCGATGACGTAGACGATTTCTACCTGAACCGCGACCCGGCGTCCGCCGAAAATCGGCGTAAGCCGGAAGCGCAGACGCCCGATTATCGCATCGGCGAACCCGCGCCCAAACCCGAAAAGCAGGTTGAAGCCAGCGAAAAGACGGACAAAGCGCTTGCCAACGCCCTGAGCGACATCAAAAAAGCGTGGGCGGAGCGCGACATTCAACTGCTGGCGAAACACATTCGCCGGGACGCGCGCGTGGCCGTCTATCTGCGCGGCAAATATCAGTATTCGCTGGACACGACCGATTATCTCGACATGACGCGCGACGCTTTCCGCTCGACGCAGACGATGAAGTTCACCCTCGACAAGCCGCAGCGCAAAGAGCGCGGCGTTTACGCGATCACCGGCAGCCACACGTATAAGCTGAAAAACGGCGAGGAACGCACCGTCCACGTCAGCTACGCGCTGGAAAAAATGGACGGCGATTACATCATTACGCAGGTCGGGACGGCCCCGGATGCGATCATCGAGGAACCGGCCAAACCCGTCGAATAGCCGCTCAAGCCCGACGCGCCGATCCGAGAATAGGCCGATACAAGAAGAGAAAGAGGCATGGGGACGTCGCGTGTTCCGCGTTTGGATTACGAAAAGTTTTTCAAACGCGAAACACGCGGCGTCCTCCTGCTTAACCGCTAACATTCATGACCCGTCCGCTCGCGCTTGGAAACGGCAGCCTGCTGGTCGCCCTCGACAACGATCTGTCCATTCGAGACTTGACCTATCCTCACGTCGGTTTGCTGAACCATCTCAACGGCAATTCCATTCGTCTTGGCGTCTGGACCGAGGGACGGTTCGCATGGTTGTCCGACCCGGCCTGGCGCAAGCGCCTGCTGTATGAAGACGACACGCTCGTGACGCGGGCCGAATGCGAACATCCCGATTTAGAACTGACCCTTGTCGTTTCCGACTGCGTGTCGCATCGCGATAACATTCTCCTGCGCGCCTTTACATTTCATAATCGGGCCGACCGCGCGCGGGAAGTCCGCCTGTTCCTGAGCCATGATTTCAACATCGCCGAAACCGACATCGGCGATACGGCGTTTTACAACCCCTTTCTCGACGCCGTTATCCATTACAAGCGCGACAACTACTTTCTTATTTCCGGCAGCGTGGAAACGGGATCGGGAACGGAAGCGAAGACCGAGGGCGTTTTTCAGTACACGACGGGAATCAAGGGCTTCAATGGAGCCGAGGGAACCTGGCGGGACGCGGAAGACGGCGCGCTCACGATGAACCCGGTCGAGCAGGGATCGGTGGACTCGACGGTCAGTTTTCGCGTCGAAGTCGGGGCGCATAGCGAGGCGAAAATTCAGTCCTGGCTTTGCGTCGGAGCGACGCTGGACGAGGTTACTTGGGCGCAGCGGCACGTCAAAGAAGTCGGGTTCGAGACGCTCCGGGCAAACACGGCGAACTACTGGCGGGCCTGGTCGCACAGCCACACGCAATCGGAGCGGCTCGACCGCCTGCCCGCGCCGATCCAGGCGCTGTTTCGGCGCAGTCTGCTGACGATTCGCACCCAGGCCGACAATCACGGCGCGATTATGGCCGCCAACGATTCCGACATCATGGCGACGGCGCGGGCCAATTATTCGTATATGTGGCCGCGCGACGGCGCGCTCGTCGCATTCGCCTTAGACCGGCTGGGCTATCAGGACATCACGCGCCGCTTCTTCCTGTTCTGCCGCAACGGGCTGCCCAAAGACCGCCCGGCCCTCATGCACAAATATAGCGCCGACGGCTCGTGGGGCGCGACCTGGCATCCCTGGCAGGTGGACGGGCAGAGCGAGGTTCCGTTTCAGCAGGACAGCACGGCGCTCGTCCTGTGGGCGTTGTGGCGGCACTATACGCGGCATCGCGACCTGGAATTCGTCGAGCGGCTCTACCAGACGTTCGTGACTCCCGCCGGGGATTTCATGGCCGACTTCCGCGATCCGCAGACCGGCCTGCCCCGGCCTTCCTACGACCTGTGGGAAGAGCGGCGCGGTATCCATGCGTATACCTGCGGGGCGGTTTATGGCGCGCTGGAGGCTTCGGCGCAGTTCGCCCGGCTCTTTCATGACAAGGCCCGCGAAGAAATCTACACGCGCGCGGCGACGGAAGTTCGGGACGGCATTCGCGCGCATTTTTGGGATGAGGGAGCGGGCCGGTACGTTCGCCGCCTGACGGTCGGGCCGGACGGAACATGGGAGCGGGACCTGACGATTGATTCCGCGCTGATGGCCCTGTTCGCGTTCGGAGCGTTTCCCGCGACCGACGAGCGGGTGGCGGCGACTCTGAACCAGACCTTCGAACGCCTGCGGGTGCAGACCGAAATCGGCGGCGTCGCCCGCTATGAAAACGACTACTATTTTCGGCGCAGCGACGACACGGCGCGCGTCCCCGGCAACCCCTGGATTATTTGCACGCTCTGGCAGGCGCAGTTCATCATCGCCCGCGCCCAAACCCTGTCGGAACTGACGCCCGCCCTCGACATCCTGCAATGGGTGGCCGACCGCGCCCTGCCGAGCGGCGTTCTGCCCGAACAGCTCGACCCCTATACCGGTCAGCCGCTTTCGGTCGCGCCCCTGACGTGGAGCCACGCCGAATTCGTCGCCACGACACAGCGCTACCTCGACCGTCTGGAAGAACTGGGCTGAATTCGTCTTAGCCCGATCCATTTTGAACCACCGAGGCACAGAGACACTGGGAGAACGGGAATAAATCCCTGTTCTGAAATGCGTAGCCCATCGAACGGGAATAAATCCCCGTTCTGAAATGCGTAGCCCGCCTGCGCGGGCTAGATACGTTACAGCGCGCAGGCTTATGCGGGCTGAAGACGCGCCCTGCTGCGTTCGCCTCCGCAATTTGAAACTTCCTGGCGGCGCGGCATTGCAGGCCACGCAGGTGGTCTGTGCATTTCAGAACGGGGATTTATTCCCGTTCTCTCGGTGGTTCAAAAAATCTTATTTCAGTCGAACAGGAGGCGGCGCAGGTCGTCGGGAGTGTCGCACAGGAAAGCCGGGGCTTCGATTTTCAGGCGGGCGCGGCCTGCCGCCCCCCACGTCACGCCCACTCCGCGCACGCCCGCGCCCCGCGCCGCTTCCATGTCGTGAACCGTGTCGCCGATGTAAACGGCCATGCCGAACTTTTCCGGCGCGACTTGGAGCAGAGACAGGGCGCGCAACAGGCCGTCCGGGGCGGGCTTGGGGCGAGCGATGTCGTCGGCGGTAATCGTGGCGTCGAGATAATCGGCGATTTCCAGACGGGGGAGGGTGTTGGCAAGCTCTTCTCGGTTTTTCGAGGTGACGAGGGCGGTCGGCAGGCCGCGCCGCTTGCCTTCGATGAGGACGGCGAGAACCGGATGTAAAATTCGTTCGCGCTCCCGGTTCGCCTCGTAAAAGGCGATAAAGCCGTCAATCAAAACCTGCTCAGTTTGCCCGAACGCTTCCGGCTCGCCGAACACGCGGATTTGCTTTTTCAGCGGCGTGCCGATCAGGGCGCGGCGTTCCTCGTAGGGCAGCGAGCGATGACAATAGGTCTGGTAGACATATTCCAGCGCGTCGGCGATCAGTTCGGTGCTGTCGGTCAGCGTCCCGTCCACGTCCCACAACAGGCACGGCAGCTCCATGCGATCCTCCCAACCGATCAACCCGAGCGCTTCCCTGTCGGAAGAAAAGCGAAAAAACTTTCCATGCCCGTTCGCCCGGTCTGAAAACCGGAAGCCGTCCGCCTAGATAATATCCACCTCA
>JBBRNU010000070.1:0-11665 GCA_038230115.1 Chthonomonadales bacterium
AATATTACGCCGATCTCTCACGAGGACGCCGACTTGAGCAACCATGCCCTTCAGGAGGCGCGGGAGCGAAGCCTTGCCGACAATCTCCCTTCTTGACGGCAATACCGTCACGGCTCTCGCCCAACGCAACCCGGTCACGCATCAGAAAATACGCGAACTCCAGCCGGGCGATGAAGTGATTACCTGTTTCGTCGTTGTCGCCGAATGGGAGTACGGTATCCTCAATGCCGACGGGCGCAAGAAACAGCAGGCGATACGCGCGCAAGGCGAACTCGTTTTGAGTGAAATGTCACGGATAATCGAATCGTCGCTGGAAATCAACCTTGCTTACGGCGAGATTTCCGCAGAACTCCGTCGCGCAGGAACCATGATTCCACAGAATGATGTTTGGATTGCAGCCGTTGCGCGGACGCTTGGCCGACGGTCGTTTCCAAAGACAAACATTTTCAGCGCGTCGCCAATCTTTTTGGAGACGATTGGACAATCCTTTGACCTTCCCGGCATAATTTATACGGCTGGACGCTTTCGGGCGATTGCTGGGACAAGCAGCCTGCCACCGCCCATCGGCGAAGACATTTCCCAATTTTCTCCTATGGTATAATACATCAACATCCTGTCATTAGCCATCAATGACTGTAGCAGTCCGTCTGCTCAGGAGAGGGAATCTATGAATACAAATTGGGTTGTCGAAATGGTCGGCGGCGAACCGTATGCGTTCGAGCCATTAGGACAGTATATTGTTCGTGCTGTTGGAGTTTGCGGAGGACGCCCGACAGTCAAGTACACCCGTATCGAAATGTCGCATCTGCTGGATCGGGTGGCGCATGGCGACAGCATGGAAGAGATTGTTGGGGATTATCGCGGGCGCGTTTCACGGGAGACAATTGCCGAAGCCATCGAGATTACGAACCGCTTTTTTGCGGAATCCCTTTTGCCTCTTAAACCAGAAACCCTCGCTTTGGGAAATCCCTCGTGATTGTTTTGGACGAGCATTTGCAGAGCAAAGGCCTTGAAGAGGCAATACAACGATGGTACACGGGGACAGTGATCAATATACTGGATTTGCGTCCCGAGACGGTAATCAAAGACGAGGCCATTCCAGGCTTGCTCGCCCAACAGAATCAACCGACGTTTGTTACAATCAACGTAACCGATTTTTGGCAGCGTGTCCCCGCCTCCGAGCGCTTCTGCCTTGTCTGCTTTGCGCTGGCAAGTTCCGATATAGCCCAAATTTCTTCTCTGCTTCGACGGCTGCTCCGACACGCCGATTTCGATACCAAGGCGCAACGAACCGGGAAAGTCGTGCGAATTACGAGTCAAGGCAACGCGACTTTCTATAGTACGGAGAACAGGAATATTCACCCTCTCGACGCTTTCTGAAGATGCCGCGCCAAATTGCTCCGAACAAGCAACTTTCTCCCGCCTTTCGGTATGCTGAGTTACCCTTGTCCGAAAGGACTTCGCCTGTGCCGCGTCTTCACCGTCTCGCCCTCGTCTTTCGCGTCCTTTTCCTGTTCGACGGCGGCGTCTACGATGGCTGGACGCTTTCGGGCGATTGCTGGAACAAGCGCCCTGTTGCCGCCAAAATCTTTTGGGTCTGAAATACGACGCGGCGTTTTCAAGTCAACTCTTGAAAGGAGTAATGGAAATAAAAGCGTCAAGCGTCTCCCAATTCATTCTGGAAGAAGGCCGAGAAGAAGGGCGTCTATAGGAAGCGCGCCGCATTGTCCTTCTGATGGGCGGCAAGCGCTTTGGCGAGGCGAAGGCGCAGACGCAGGCTGCGCTCGATGAAATTACCTCGCAGCAGCAACTGGAACAACTCGCCACTCGGCTGTTTGAGGTCGAGTCCTGGCAAGGCCTGCTGGATTGAACTCGGAGACGCAGACTGCGTTATCCGTGAAACCGGACGTTCCTCGGCCTCGTCAGGAAGCACGTGCACAGAGCATTACGAGGGAGGACGAACCCGGTGGCAGAAACGAATAGCCCGCGCGTTTCGCGGGCCTGGATTGTGGCGAAGAAAGAGTTTCGCGAGATTTTTCGCGACAAGCGTACGCGGGCGACCGTGATTTTCGGGCCGCTCATCGTGACGCCCGCGCTGTTCGCCATTATCGGCCTCGCGGTCAGCAAAAAGGTCGAGGCCGTGAAAGCGCAGACATTTCACGTGGGGATTGTCGGCGGGCAGGCCGCGCCCGAAATCCTGCAGGCGCTACGGACCGCGCCCGGCCTGCAGCTCGACGACGTGCCGGAAGCGGAAGCCGCCGCGCGCATCAACAAGCGCCAAGACGACGTGGTGGTGAGTCTGCCCGCGCAGACCGGCGCGCAAATTGCGGCCAACCGCACCGCCCCGCTGCAAATCCTGCTGGACGCGGGCAGCGAAACGTCGCAGTCCGCCGCCCAGCGCGTGAAGGGGGCGCTCGGCAAGTTGAGCGACCAACTGGTGGCGCAGCGCCTGCGCGAAAACCGCCTTTCGCCCGACCTCGCCGCGCCTTTTCAGATCACGGATCAGCCGATTGCCGAAGGCGGCAGTCCGGCGATGCTGATCCTTTCCCAACTACTGCCCTACATTCTCATTCTCTCCGCCTTTACGGGCGCGATTTACGCCGCCTTCGATCAGGTGGCGGGCGAGAAAGAGCGCGGCACGCTGGAAACTCTGCTGGTTTCGCCTGCCACGCGCCGCGACCTGGTTTTGGGCAAGTTCGCTGCGGTTGTCGGCGTGTGTCTTGTCAGCAGCGTGATGTCGGTCATCGGATTCATTTTTCCGTTCGTCAGCCACATCAAGGCGTTTGAGTTTCTGTCGCAGGGCGGCGTGAGTCTGAGCGCCACGACGATTGCCGTCACGCTCGCCGTATTGCTGCCGATCTCCGTGCTGTTCGCCGGGCTGCTGCTCGCGGTTTCCACTTTCGCGCGCAATCAGAAGGAGGCGCAGGCGTCGCTTGGCACGATCATGCCGGTCGTTCTCGTTCCCGCCGTCCTGTCAACGGTTGTCGGGGCGGACGCCAGCCGCCTGGTCGCGCTCATCCCGATTCTGAACGCCTCGATCATCATCAAACAGGCGATCAACGGGCATTACGACCTGGTTTTCATCGCGCTCGCGTTCGCCGCCTCGCTCGGTTACGCCGCGCTCGCGCTCGCCCTCGTCGCCTACCTGTTCCAGAAAGAAAGCGTCCTGGTGAAAGCGTAATTTTGATGTTGAATGTAGAAGGAAAAATATAGTCACATCCATGTCGTTACGTTAAATTTGTTTTCAAATTCAGACGGATGTCTGCTTGTTGAAATGTTTCGCTTGTGTTACAATGCCAAAGTCGCCCTGAGAGGATTGCCTGTTTTCGCCCGCGTATGGGGTGTTGCAATGCAAGCGTCTTATCGGAAACACTTTTTTGGCATTACGCTGACCGCTATGTG
Organism: Chthonomonadales bacterium; assembly: GCA_038230115.1. Taxonomy (GTDB): domain Bacteria; phylum Armatimonadota; class Chthonomonadetes; order Chthonomonadales; family Chthonomonadaceae; genus JBBRNU01. The sequence goes on from JBBRNU010000070.1 coordinate 3,403, forward strand.
TCTGGCCGCTGGCGTGGTCGCTTCCCGTCTTGTCTTGGGCGGTTCCGCGCCCTCTCTGCTCATGACGCCGGATGACGTTGATTTTGGCGGCGTCGCGGAAGGCCGAGTTGTCAGCCGCGCCGTGACGCTGCGAAACACCGGACGGACGCCGGTCGCCATCGAACACGTCACGACCTCCTGCGGCTGCACCGCGGCGGACGTGCCAAAAATGGTTGCGCCCAATTCTTCGGCGACAATGACCGTGCGCTTCAATACGCGCGATAAAAAGGGACTTGTTTAACAAAGCGTCCGGCTATTCCTCGCGGAACGTCCCGACCAGCCGCTCACTCTGCCGGTACACGCCACTGTCACCCGCATCGTTCAGGTAACGCCTTCCTCTCTCGACCTCGGCATTCTGCGTTCTCAGACGAGCAAAAGCGCCGCGGTCACCCTCACGCGATTGGACGGCAAGCCTTTGCAGATTCAGTCGCCGCTCCTCCCTCCCGCATTTCATGTAATCACGCAGCGTCTTTCTCCCGCCTCTTATCGTGTGCGTGTTTCCTGCGTTGCGCCCTCGCTTCCGGGCCAGCGTCAGGAAACGCTTACGCTGCCGCTTAACTGCCCCGAAATGCCGGAAGCAAGCCTTCCGGTGGATTACCGGGTAGTTGGCGAATACACGCTGAAGCCAGAACAACTCAACTACGGCATTGTCGCCGCCTCCTGCCATGTCATTTCCCATGTTCGCATTTCCGGGGCGGACGCCTCTCGACTGCGGGGCGTGTCCGTCCCGAATGGCGTTAAGGTCGTCCTGCATCCAGTTGGGTCGCGAGGCTGTGACCTGGAAGCCAATCTGACGCTGAAAGGAGAAAAACGCCGCTTGTTTCTCTCGCAAATCGTCCTGACGACGGGGAATCGCAAACAGCCCCGCATCGTTATTCCTGTCTATGCGGCTGTCTCCTGAGACGGCCCAACGCGTTCTGTCCCCTGAAAAGGGACGTTCTCCGCGACAAAGGAAGGCCTCGAAATGTCTCGCATTTTCGACAGCATGACCGCCACGCGCAAGCGGGCGCTCACCGCCGTATGCACCCTCTCGCTTACCTTAATGGCTCTTACCGCCGCTCTTGCCGTACCCGTCGATGGCAAGGGAGTCGCTGACGCTTGCATCAGCCAATATGGTTGCCGCGATGCCTTAGATATCGCCACATGCATTGGTAGAGGGTGCGAGCGGGCGCATCCTGGTGACCAGGCCGGATACGACGCGTGCGTGAATAACGCACGCAACGAAGAAGGTCGCATCTGCTTATAGATCGTACTCAGGCTGTATAGTCTTCTTCGAAGCGACACAGCAATTTACCGGATCAAAAACCGATTTTTCTCTGACAAAAGCAGCCCTGTAGCACCAACACTTGACAATATAACCGCAAACCGATGGTTGAATGCTATCGGTTTGCGGTGCATTTGTTGAAAGGGAAAAGACTGGTGAAACCGCTAGTTCGCTGGCTGATCGCCATCAACGTTATTGTCCTCGCGGCTCTTTTCGGACGATGGTTTTATCAGAAGCAGGCTTTACGCGCCGAAGAGCAGAAACGTAGCGAAGAGGCGAGAGCGGGCTTTGCTAGACACGGCATAATGAGCAAGCCTGTTTCCGCTAATTTGTTCGCTATCGGAGATCGGATCAAGCAAAGCGATTCTATTTCGGACGAGGATTTAGACTGGATGGTTGCGGAGGTGAACAAAACTTGGCAAGAGGCCACTATGGCAAGCCTTAACAAACGTGGCATGATTACGATGTTCTGGAACGGTTGCGGCAAGTGGTCGCCATCACAAAAAGAGAAGATTTTCCAAGCGGCGCTGCCGATGCTGCGCGGCAAAACAAGTTCCGACAAGACGGCTGGCGCCGCAATCGCGACACATTTGCGGGACGCGCGGGGCGTTCCCTATCTCCTCGCCATGACAAATGATCCCGATAAGAACGTGCGGGAGTTCGCGCATCGAGCCTTGAAAAGGATGGGCTACGAAACGGCGTCAAGGCAATCATCGGGGCAAAAGTGAGGTTTCTATGGCAACCCGCGCGCGAACGCTGCAGGGGCTGTGCGCTGCTCTGCTATTGGGCGGCTCAGGCGGGCTATGGCTGCATGGACGGAAGGCCGGAGCAACTGTCGAAATTGCGGGCGGCACAACGTTTCGCTTCGGCAGCGTTGCCAGAGGCGCGCGTTTGGAACATACGTTTCGGCTGTATAACCCTCATTCCTACGCCGTGCGTCTGACTATTCCCAAGCAGGACTGCGGCTGCTCTCTGGTTGCGCTGACGGCCACGCCCGACGCGCCCGCCATTCCGCCGCGCGGCGCTGTCGGGGTCAAGGTTGTCGGAGTTGCGGGAGGCAATGGAGACCGCGCGGAAAGCATAAAGGTGGTGACCGGCGATGCAAAACAGAATGCAGCTATCTGGCTTTTCCTGGAATACCGAACGCTTGGCGCGCATTGACCCGTCCGCCAAAAACCGGGCGGCGCGACGCACGAAATCGGCCTTCACATTAGTTGAGCTACTAGTAGTTATTGCGTTGATTGCGACATTGGTCGCGATGCTGTTTCCGGTCTTCGGCGCGGCGCGCGGCAAGGCGCGGCAGGCGGTCTGCGCGTCGAATTTGCAGCAAATTGGCGTGGCAATCGCTTTGTACGCGCAGGATTATGACGACCGCTACCCCAACGGCGCGTCCGTTCCCGACAAGCATTCCTATACGTATGGCGTGGAATTGGAAGATCGGAACGATTTGGATTCGCTGCCGTCGCTGCAAGTCATTCTCGACGCTTATACGAAAAATCGCGTTATCTGGCGCTGCTCCTCCGATACCGGCTATGCCGATTTAGATTATCCCTATCTGGACAAAGACGCTAAATTCGACTCCCTGGCGGCAAGCCCTTCCGGGTATGAGCGCTACGGCACGTCCTATCTGTACCATGTCGCCCTGCCCCTGTTGCAGCTGCCCTACCCGGCCAATGGCTGTGGGCTAAATGACGTAGAGACCGGGCCGGGGCAGGTGGACATCGTATGGGACACAATCGGTTCTTGGCATGGCGGCGAAAAGCCGGTAGGAGGTCGCTACAACGCCCTGCGCGGCGACGGGCATATCATCGTTGAAAACACGGACGCCCGCTTATTCAGCCTTATTTTGGGACCGGCCCCCTGTGGCGGCGATTAATTTTTGAACCGCTGTTCCGACGCTGTTGGCGGCCGTGTTCCTTTTGCCCTACAAAACGCAAGGCCAAAAACGTCATTGATTCGTCATTCGTCCAAATCCGCGTCCGCATTGGCACTGCGCTGACCGTCGGGCGGAAACTCCACGAGGGCGTACACGTCGGCGAGACGCAGCGTACAGTGAACCGCTTCCAGCGTCAACGCGCCATCCAATCCTGTAATCGCCTCGTACAACCAGACGCCGTTTGCCTGCCGCGTAAAAACTTCGATGCGGGGCCGATCCTGCGCTGCTAGAACGTAGGCGCTCAGCGAGTCGAGCGTCTGATAGCAGGCTAATTTCTCGCCCCTGTCCTTCGCTTCGGTGGAGTCGGAAAGCGTTTCGATAATGAGCGCGGGGTTGAGCTGCGAGCGCAGGCCAATCGCGTCCTCATACTGCGGTTCGCCGCACACCACGATGAGGTCAGGGTAATAATAGCGGTCGTAGGCAGGAACGCGCAAACGCAGGTCGCTCACAAACCCCCGACACGGCGTTCCCTTCAACTGCGCGCCGATCTCCACCGCAAGGTTGAAAGTAATCGTGTTGTGCAGCGGGCTGGCCCCCGCCATCGCCACAAGGCAGCCCGCCTCATATTCGCTTTTCGTGTCGGCCTCGCGCTCGCATTCCAAATACTCCTGCGGCGAGACGTAAGAGGATTTCGGCAGTGCGGCCATATATTTCCCTCTCCGAATCTACAGCATCACCGAGTGACTACGCGCCGCCAACGACAACCGGAACGCCTGCCGCTGTCTAAGGTTGGGCTGCCGGGCATTGAAATTGAAATCGAAAAGTCAAAAACGTCCGGCAAGAAAGCGCCAGCGTCCTGTCGGACGCCACTCTTGTTGGTAAGCGAGACGCTCTTGTTTAGGTCTTTCCGTCTGCAAGACGGTCATTTTTTCCTGCCGGACATTTTCAACGCCCGGCCAGAGCGTTCGCCGTAGGAACCTTCGCCGATCAAGATTAGTCTCCGCCGCGCGCTTGCGGGCCGGTTTCGCTTTCGACAGGTTCGGATAGGAAGGGCGGCGCGCTCAGGGCGGCAGTCGGGCTGAAAACGGGCGCGCTCAGAGCCGCCTGAATGCCGTTGGCGGGGGCGGACAGGGCCGGACTGGAAACGCTTGTCCCGGCAGGCAGCGCGGACGGCATTTCTTTGTCCGTTAATTCCACCGCGTTCGCCGATACTGTCGCCGCTTTTTGCCGGTCTGCCGCGTCCGCGTTGGCATTCTTCGCCATCTCGACGAAGGGCGAAATGATGTCCATCGGGATCGGCAGAATCGTCATGCTGCTCCGCTCTGACGCGATCTCGCGCATGGACTGCAAATACCGCAGCTGCATCGCGGCGGGCTGCGAACTCATTACCTCGGCGGCCTGCGTCAGCCGCTCCGCCGCCAGATATTCGCCCTCGGCGTTGATGACTTTGGCGCGCTTCTCGCGCTCGGCCTCGGCCTGCGCCGCCATTGCCCGCTTCATGGTTTCGGGCAGCGACACGTCCCGCACCTCGACCGCCGTCACCTTCACGCCATACGGCTCGGTTTGCACGTCAATAACCGATTTCAGGTGATCGTTGATGCGCTCACGCTGCGACAACAGATCGTCCAATTCCGCCTGCCCGATGGTGCTGCGAAGCGTGGTTTGGGCGATCAGCGAGGTCGTCCGCATATAGTTTTCGATGGTCAGGATGGCGGCGCGCGGGTCGCTCACGCTGAACAAGACAATTGCGTCCACGGTCACGGGAACGTTGTCGCGCGTCATCATCTCCTGGCGCGGCACGTCCAGCGTCACGATGCGTGTATCCACGCGATAGGCGCGATCCAAACCCAGCGGCAGCAGGAAGACCGGCCCCGGCCCGCTCATGCGATGGAATTTGCCCAGACGCAGAATGACTGCGCGCTCCCAGTTCGACAGGATTTTGAACGTGCTGGTGACGAATGTTACCGCCAGCGCCGCCAGCAGCAACAGAAAAAATGGCCCCATTGTCGCGCTCCTTTCACCCTCTTCGGGTTCCGTCTTGCGCCGATTGTTCTATGGTGTCGGTTTCGACCGCCCCGGCGCGCCTCAACAGCGTCGCGCGAGCGGCAAATGAAAACAGGGTCGGCCCGATTGCGCCGCGCCGGTCGGTAAAATCGAGGTCAGAAAGTCGAGGTCAGCGCGGCCGGTTCTTGATGATCCAGCGCTGCGCCCAGACGCCGTTGAGCAGGCCCATCGCCAGCCCGAAACAGGTCATCGCGGCCAGAAGCGAGGGCAGAACCAGGATCATCACCAGCCCGATGAGCAGACCCAGGAGCGGGCTGCCGTTTTGCAAACCGAGCAGAAAGCCGCTCAGGGGAACCGTCGCGAAGGCCACGCCGCAGCCATAGATGCACGCCGCGCCCCAGGGCAGACCGCGAAACCGCCCCGCCAGAATCAGCCAGTACCATAAGCAGCCAAAGCCAATCGCCGCGCCGGGCAGCAGCGGCCAGAACAATTCCCATTGCATCGCCGTCCGCGTCCACTCGTGCGCGGCGGCCCACTCCGGGAAAATCGCCCCGATGCCGAAGAGGGCGAACAGGAACTTCAAGACCACGCCCGCCGCCAGTCCGTTGACAACTATCATCGCCAGCAGGCTCAGGCTGTTGGGCCGAAACCGTCGAAAACCGCTCATATTTTACGCGCCTCCCGCGCCAACTCCTTCAACCGGCTAATCGCTCGCGGCCAGACGCGCGGCGACGAACGCGGCGCGGGCGGCTTTGAGCAGGTGCGCGATGTCGGCGTCCGTCATCACGCCCGAAAGAAACGCGGCCTCGAATTGCGACGGGGGCCAGTAGACGCCGCGCTCCAGCAGGCCGCGAAACCACGCGCCGAACTGCGTTGTGTTGGAGGATTTCGCCTCCCCGTAGTTGGTCACGCGCGGCAGGTCGGTGAAGAACGCTGTCACCATCGAGCCTGCCTGGTTGACGACGAGCGGTACGCCCGCGTTTCGCGCCGCCTCCTTCAGCCCCTCCGCCACCGTCGCGCCAATCGCGTCCAGCCGGGCGTACAGTTTTGGCCCGCCCTCACGCAGCAGTGTCAGCATGGTCAGGCCCGCCGTAACCGCGACCGGGTTGCCCGAAAGCGTTCCCGCCTGATAGACCGGGCCGACCGGAGCCACCGCATCCATCACGTCGGCCCGCCCGCCATACGCGCCCAGGGGCAGACCGCCGCCCGTGATTTTGCCTAATGTCGTCATGTCGGGCGTCACGCCGTAGCGCGCCTGCGCCCCGCCATAAGCCAGCCGAAACCCGGTCATCACCTCGTCAAAAATCAACAGCGCGCCGGATTGCGTCGTGAGTTCGCGCAGGGTTTCGAGAAAGCCCGGCTCCGGCGGCACGCAGCCCATGTTGCCCACGACCGGCTCGACGATCACGCAGGCCAATTCGTCGCCATAACGGGCGAAGGCCGCGCGCACCCCCTCCGGGTCGTTGTGCGGCAGTGTAATCGTGTCCCGTGTCCCGCCTTCGGGAACGCCCGCGCATTCCGGCAGGCCCAGCGTGGCGACGCCCGACCCGGCTTTCGCGAGGAGAAAATCGGCGTGACCGTGATAGTTGCCCTCGAATTTGATAAATTTGTCGCGTTTCGTGAAGCCGCGCGCTACCCTGATCGCGCTCATCGTGGCTTCCGTGCCGGAAGAGACCAGCCGCACTTTTTCGACGGACGGAACCGCGTCGCACAGCGCCTCGGCCAGCTGCACTTCTAATCCGGTGGGAGCGCCGAATGTTGTGCCGCAGGTTAGCTGCCGCGTAATCGCCTCGACGATGCGCGGGTGGGCGTGACCGAGCAGCAGCGGCCCCCACGACCCGATGCAGTCCAGATAAGCGTTGTCGTCGGCGTCGTACAGATACGCGCCCTCGCCGCGCGCGATGAAAAGCGGGTTGCCGCCGACCGCCCGAAATGCCCGCACCGGCGAATTGACGCCGCCCGGAATCACGCGGGTGGCGCGGGCGAACAGCGCCTGCGATTTTTCGATGTTCATGCGGTTCCTGTATCCTCTGGGCTGCGCGCCGCGTCCAAATGGCGTCCCGCGTTGGTTTCCCGTCTTTCGTGTCGTCTCCTGACTGTATTGTACCGCGCGGACGGGATTAGCGCAACTGAGAGGGCGGGGGTTTGAACCACAGAGACACCGAGGCGCAGAGAGGTCACAGAGAAATGCGAGCGAGGGAGGAAAGGGAGGCATTCGCGAGGGGCGATTGGGGTGTCACAGCGGGCAGGTTTTTGCGTACTGAGGAGAGAATCAGAAAGAATGAGGACGGGAAGGAAATTGCGCGTCGAAATGCGCCTTTCGCTTCCGTTGCCGCCAATTCGTTTTCATTTTTATTGCGCGCCGGCAAGCCCGCCGCGCTCAGGAGACCTTCGATAATGACCCGCAAACAAAAAACCAGAGCGCTGCTGACGACCAGCCTGATTTGCCTGCTCGCCTGCGGGCAGGAGACGCGCGGCACGGCCCAGGACGCCGCCCTTCCCGACAATCGCCTGCCCGCCCCCCATCGCCTGACGGTCACGGGACAGGGCGAGGTTCGCATCAAGCCGGACAAGGCTGACATCACGCTCGGCGTCGTGACGGAAAATCGGTCGTCGCAGCAGGCCGCCCGCGCCAATGCCGACGCCTCGCAGAAGATGCAGGCCGCGATCCGACAATTGGGCGTCGCCGACGCCGACATCCAGACTGCGAACTACAGCGTGCAGCCGCAGACGGAAGAACGACCGAACCGCCCGTCCGCGATTGTCGGCTACCGCGTGTACAACCAGGTGCGCGTGACGGTGCGCGATTTGAACAAGGTGGGCAGCGTGATTGACGCGGCTAGCGAAGCCGGGTCGAACACGATTGAAAGCATCGGGTTTGGGCGCGAAAACAGCGATGAGGCCGAAAACGAGGCGCTGGAAAAAGCGGTCGCCGACGCGCGCCGCAAGGCCGACCACATGGCGAAAGCCGCTGGCGTCGCCATTGTCGCCATCCTGGAAATGAACGAGGGCGGCGGTTATCGTCCCCAGCCAATGATGCTGGCCCGCGCCAAATTTGCGGACGCAGGCGCATCCACGCC
>JBBRNU010000071.1:0-11659 GCA_038230115.1 Chthonomonadales bacterium
AACCGCTTTGTGGATCGGGTTTTTTCGCGCTCGTTTGCCGGACTGTGGAGCGTAATCAAACTCAAGATGCTCCACTACAACCTTTGCCAGACGGGAATGCTGACCTAGAATAGCTAGTTCAACCCAATACTGGGGTTTACTAAAGGAAATCGTAGGGCGCTTCGATCTCGTGTTCTGTGGTCGCCTCGACGCGATTCTTTCCTGGCTCCAAAACGTAGGGTATGGTTGTCTCTGTGATGCGTCCGCTGGCCCAGAGCGTGAGGAAATCTACGCCGTAATTGACGGAAGTGGTCAGGGCGATGTCATGATAAGTGGCGAAGTTGTGCCGCTGGGTTTCCTGCGTGAACGAAACGGTCTTGGAATGGCGACCGTGCGCTGTGGGGTCTGCTGCCTGATGTGGCGACTCCACGTATTGCTCGATATGGTGGCTCCACGTATACACCGCAGGACTCGACGGCGGTTTGGAAAGATCGGCGAGGGTAAAACCGGCGTCTTCCTTCTGCGGAAAACGCGGGATCGCGTCGTAGACTTTTTGGAAAGCAGCCTGGTCAGTTGGGGAAGACCGAAGCATGGCGCGAACCTCGTCTTTGTGGTTGAGCGCCCACTGCCGCCAGGCGTCGCGAAACTCCTTGACCTGCGACAGAACCACGGCTTTGTTCTTTGCCGAGTAGTGGTACGCCTGGGGTTCATGCTCTCGTTTTCGGAGAAGCGATTGGAAAGCCGCGCTTTGCAGCAGCCAGGTTCCACCGAAGATGCCGCCCGCAATGACGAATAGCGCGACCGAAACGAGCAGCAGTCTGCGGTCACGCGACGACGAAAGGGTGGGGGTCATCGGGAAGCCTCCTGTAAGGAACGCAAAACGTCGCTTAGGGCGTCATTGCCGACGGCCTGTTGGACGATGCGTCCGTAACGCACCAGCGAAAGCGTCGTTTTCCCGGACGGGCTGTAGTGGTTGAAAACGGTCGGGTTGGAGACCAGCAGGACGGTTACGCCCTGCGGCCCGTAGCGCTGTTTGATCGCCGCGATGTCCGGTTCCCATTTGTTCGCCAGAACCACCACGTCTTTTTTACGCGCGAGGGCGGCGGTCGTCCATTCCGTCGCGTGCGCCTCGCAGCTGCAGCCCTGACGCGAACAGATGACGAGGGTTTCCGGGTGTTTGGCGAAATCGTAGCCGGGGAGGGTCGAAGCGCGGGCCGCGCTGTTTTGGTACAGGGCGTAAGCCAGCGGGCCGACGAAGAGAAGAAGGCCGACGAGCAGCAGCGGGCTGTTTGTCAGCCGGGTGGCAAGGGAAGCGGAATTTTTCATGGAGGCTTCTCCTGAAAGCCAATGCGGAAAGCCAGCGTTCGCGCCTGACCTCCGCGTTTACAAATTTTCAGCCGTGTTGAAGCGTCCTCCTTTCCTGCATCTTGCGATTCGCCGTGTTACTCATTGCAGTGCTTCTCATTATAACGTGGACGCGGCAGTCTGTCAAGCGGTTTCGTAATTTTTTTAGAATTATGGAACTTTAATGCGCGTCCGTCTGATGAGCGTTTTGCCTGACTGCGTCCCGCTCCGTTCATTGGCAACAGCGGCGACATCGGCGGCAGGGACGCGGCGGGCCGCAAAGGACGGGGGTTCGCGGACATGGACTGCAAGCCCGGTTTGCACGCGGGTTCCGGCGATCGGAGTCGTTTTCGCGAATTTATCTTGACAAAGCGGTTTGGGCCGTTGTATACTACGTCCGTTACTGGTTTCACCCCGCTTGAAGTCAGCGGGCATTTCCGAGTTTGCGCCGTTGTGTATTACGTCCGTTTCCTCGCGCCGCCTTAGCTCAGTTGGTAGAGCACTCGACTGAAAATTGAGGTGTCACTGGTTCAAGTCCGGTAGGCGGCATCTTCCTCTTGTCCTCGCGTGTTATATCCCGCAATATAACATTCCACGTCCCGCCGTACAGCAATACGAAGGGATGTTTCCATACCTCTCTCTCCATGCATCGCCGACTATCTGCTCGCCATCCGACACGAGCAGGGCGCTGTCAACACGACCTGCAAGGGCTATCAGTCGCACCTGCGCCACTTTCACCGGTGGCTGACGGAAAACGGCTACTTGACCCCGCAAACTCTCCGACTTCACAACGCCCGTCCTGCGCCGCTTCCTGCACTATCTGTCGGGCAAAGTGGCGTTCGCCCGCGCCGTCTTTGCCGTGCTGATCTTCGGCGGGCTGCGTCGGCGGGAAGTGTGCGACCTGCACAAGAGCGACGTGGCTACCGACACGAAGTCCATTCTTATTCGCAGCGGCAAGGGCGGCAAATCGCGCAAGGTTTATCTCTGTGACAAGGCCGTCGCCGCGCTCAAAGAATGGCTTGCCCTGCGCGATCCGGCCAGCAACGGGACAAATCCCGCTTCTTGTAAACGATATTGACCGATAACTACACGCAATTGCGCCTCGCTTCGCCGCCGTCCATGACCAGCGCAAGCGGCTCCGGCGGCAGGCTTGCGAGCAGCGTCTGGGTGTAGGGCCGAGGGCGCATTGTCTCCTCAATGGCGTCGTTGGCAAGCCGACGTTTTATAAATCCAAGTGTTTCGGGGAGTAAAAATGGCGAAAAAAAAACAGGCCGATACCCGCTTGAACTCCAAACCTGGCGCACGCTGCCACGAATAAGGCGACGCCCCCAATAGGGAGAGGTGTGCAGAATAGGACGGAAGGCCAGTAACCTTTCCACACGCACAGGCTGGAACGCGGTCGAACTAATGCCAATCCTTGAACAGGGTATGCCGGAGATACAGGGCCAGGCCGAGGCCGACAACTACAAGGACTATGTTGAGGAATTTGTAAAGCGGGGCCGCCGAGTGGAACTCGCCTCTGTAGAGCAGGATACGCGGTTGAATGACGATTGCCAGACCATACAGCAGCATGAAGGGCGCGACAAAGAAGATTCTATCCTCGATGCCGGCGCCGGTTGCAAAACTGTTTTTGAGCCAGACCGCGAAGCCGATGCCGATCAACAGAAAAATGAAGCCGATGAAGCGGCGATGACTTTTCAGAAAATTTTCCACCGTTAATCTCCTTTAAACGCCTCGCAGCTCGAACCGATTTGAACGCGGCGCGCTCCGATCAGGAACAAGATTTTCAGACGCAACCCTGAGACGCGCCAGGAAAGCGCGCAGCCTGCCCGCAGGAATAAATTACTGGCTTGGTCTATTGCCGCCCCGCCGCAGGCCACGAGACGTAAGCAGGTCTGCGATGACGCCGCCGTCTTCTATCACGGAGTCCGCTGTCGTCTTCCTGAAGTAGGCATTGATGTCGGCATCTGCCGGGAGACGACTCAGCAGCATCTCCAACACTTCTCGCTTACCGGACTGCGCCGCTTCGGAAATGGCCGTTTCGCCTGCTTCGGATTCCGCCTTCATGTCCGCGCCATTCGCCAAAAGGAACTCGCACATTTCCACATAACCGATTCCAGCGGCTTCCATCAACGGGGTTTCGCCAAAATTGTTTCGGGTGTTGACGTCCGCGCCGCGCGCAAGCAGCCACTCGACCGAAAGGCGATCATTCTCAATGACAAGGAAGTGCAGGGCCGTTTCGCCGATGGAATTCCTGACCGTAATCAGCGCGGGGGCTTGCGCGAGCAGCCTTCCGGCTTCCTCCCGGTCAACATAAGCCGCGTTGCGAATAGCGTAGAAGCGCGGGTCGGTTTTGTTTTCGCTCTCGTCTGGCAAGTTCTTTCCTCACAAAAGACGCGGGCCGACAACCGAAGCCAATGGCGACCCGCCCGCGCTATTCGACAGCGCATCAGGACAGGGTTGGCGGCTTGCTCGCTGTAAAGCCTCATTTCGGCGGCGAAAAATGCCCTGGTGAACGCCGTCGGGAGCCGACGATTCTTCTGGCGTCAGGGTCAAGCCGTCAGGGAAGCATCGCGGCGCGCATCCCGATCAGGAGAAACAGGGCGCTGGCCGTAATCAAAGCGGTCCGAATCCAATGCGTGCGGAGAATCAACGCCAGAAACGGACTTTCCGATCCTAGAACGTCCCGACTGAGCTGCGCCTGCCACCTTCCCCAGAACGCCCCGGTCAGCCCGAACGCCAGCAGCTGGCAGCCCAGATTGGCCCACATAACCCAGGGCGGCGACCACCGGGGCGGCTGCCAGACCAGCGCCATCGAGCCGACAAGGGTCAGGCCCGCCGGGAAGAAAACCCAATAGGGCAGTTTCTTCCAGTGCGCGCCCTGCACCTGCGGGAAGGTTTCGGGTGGAACCAGCCGCCACGAGCGAAAAATGTCCACCTCATGCGCCCAGATGACGCCGACGTCGTAGCAGGCGAGCGCAAAGGTGACGAGCAGCAGGCCGGAACGATCCATCATTTGCGCGCCTCCAAAAGCAGGGACCGAAAGCGTTAGGTCGCTTTAACGCGCCTGCCAGAGTGAAAAGCGCCGATTTCGCCGCGCGAAAACGAACTTCGCGCACAACCTTCAACGCGCCGGAACTGTTATTTTGCCGCCGCGACTTTCTCGTTCAATCGGTTCCCCAACGTCAGCGCCGCCCCGCCGACGAGCAGGAAAACCGCCAGAATGCCGGCCACATACGCCGCAACGCCCGCGCAGCCGCCTGCCGTCGCAGGATTCAAGAAGGGGTAAGGATACCAGCCGACCAGCGCGCCGCGAACCAACGTGTAAATCAGGTAGAGCAGCGGAAACGCCTGCCAGAGCAGCATCTGCCGGAGCGTGAGTTTCGTTCGCGGCGGCTGAATGAGCCATTCCAGCGCGACCGCGACCGGCATTACATAATGCAGCGCGATATTGATCCAGGGCCGGAGATGCCCCAGATCAACATTCCGCAGCAGGACGCTGAACACGATGCCGACTACAGCCATGTTCATAGCCGCCGCGCCGCGAAGCAAATCTTCTGCAACGGACGGTTCGCGCCGGGTGAGCAAACTGAACGCGCCGACAAGCAGGACGCCCGCCGCAAAGAGGTTCGCCAGATTCGTGAAGTAACTGCAAAAGTTGAGGACGCTGAACCCCGCCTGAACTTGAACGGCGAATTGGCTTCCGAGGGCCGTCAGCGCGAGCAGACCAAAGAGCAGGCGCAGCGCAATCAATACGGCGCGTTGGGTCACGGGGCGATCCTCCGGCAGGTAAGCCCGGTTTTCCGACGACCTTCCTGCTGCGTCCGCATCGTGTAAACCTTACGCCGGTAACGCCGGGACGAGCAGAACCGTGAGATGCTCCGACTTCTGCACCTCGTTTTCCACTTCCGCCAGCGTCTCGTAATACTCATAGCGCCGCGCAGGTTGAACGCTTGGCCGAATCGGAACGTACCACCACTCCTGTTCGTGACGAATGCCTTCCGTCAAAACTTCCAGCGTCGCGCCGCCCGGCTTTCGCCCCTGGATGTGTTTGCGAACGGCGTCAATAACTGTTTTCTCGTCGTTACTCATGTTATCTCCCCCAAAATTCCTGTTGCACTGCGGCAGCGTCACGAATGCAGTCACGAGCCATCTGCTCATTCACTTCCACTTGCGGCCTGTAATCGGCATCTTCACGGAACAGCCGGAGTGTTTTGATTAGTGTGGCGACAGTGTCCTTCTTCTCTTGAGGAAGCGTCAGATTGCTTTGAATGTAGGTTGGAACTTTCTCATGGCTAGGATTTTTCCACCCATGCGAAAAGGTATTCAATTTCTTTACTATCTCATTGGTAGCCGCACAATACGATGCGTAATAGGAACGACTCACGCTGCTACGATAATGCTCTTCGCGCAACAATACTTCGGCGGCTTGAAGCGCGTCTTCGCTGAGTTGCTGCCAAGTTTCCATACTCTCTCCTTCGATACGCGCAAACTTTACAGAAGCGTCGATTGCCAATTGGCGTAGGGACAAACCTTGTCAACAAACCCCGCCACTCAGGCAAAAGCGTCCGGCCTATCCGTCGCAAGAATTCGTCGCGCCGCCTGAACGTGAATTACGCCGCTTCCGCCATCTCGAACACCGGCATTTCGTCCCGCTCTGTGTACAGGACATACCCGCACTGCTGGCAGCAGGCTTTCCAGGGACGGGCTATGTTGTTCTGAACGCTTTCTTCGTTGCCATGTTTACAGACCGGACAGACGGCGACGAAATTGATCCGTCCCCACTTCGGCAAAACGTCGGCAGGGTCGCCGTCTTTGGCGTCGGCGAAAGGGCGGAAATCGTAGCGCAGGCGGTAGGCGACGATGGTTTGCCGTCCCTGCGTTTGAACGGACGTGCTAAGAACTTGCACGGGAAAAACATGACGCGAGGGTGTACAGAATGGCAGGGAGCCGCTGCCGTTGATCACGACCGTCCGGCGCGTCCGCACGCATTGAAAACAGTCCAGCGAAATTTCCAGCGGCGCGACGAACGCCACTTCAACCCCTTTGTTGAATTGGAAGGTGGCCCGCATAGTCACTTCGTATTCCACCTGAAATCTCCACAATCGAATTGCGCTTGCCACACTGTCCGCGCGAGGAACAAAAACGGCCTTGCTAGAAAATGTTCAGACCGAAACGCGCCGCTTCCAACGTCAGTGGCATGAAGGCCATGTTTCCCGGCGACTTTCCTGCAAACAGATAGCAGGCTTGCAGGGCTTCGGGCGTTACGCCAGCATACTCATCCAAGATTTCCTGTTCGGAAGCGCCATGCGCCCGCAGGTTCAAAATGAATTCGACCGTCAGCCGGGTTCCTTTGATGACCGGTTTGCCCGTCATTATGTTGGCATTGCAGACAATACGTTCCAACAATTGCTGATCGTTCATAGTCTATTTCTCCCGAACCCTGCGATACCGGTGTGGTCAGGCCGGAACGCCTGTCGCGGCGGGCGCGAGCAGGGCGCGCATTTTGGCGGCGATGTCCGGTTCGCGCATGAACGCCTCGCCGATCAAAACCGCGTCTACGCCCGCCGCGCCTAGATTGTCCATGTCCTGCCGCGTGAAAATGCCGCTTTCGCTGACGATGAGCCGGTTCGGATCGGGCGGCAAGTCGGCCAGGAGATCGAGCGTGACCGTCAGCGTCGTGCGGAACGTGTGCAGATCGCGGTTGTTGATGCCGATGAAATCGGCCCCCGCGTCCAGCGCCTCGCGCAGCTCCTGCGCGTCATGCGCTTCCACGAGCGGGGCCATGCCGTACTCGCGCGTCATGTGCAGCAGGGCGCGCAGGTCAGGCGGCGCCAGCGCGGCCACGATCAGCAGCAGGGCGTCGGCCCCCATCGCCCGGCTTTCCACAATCTGCCACGCATCAATAATGAAATCTTTGCGAAGCAGGGGCGTCGCCACCGCGTCCCGGATCGCCCGCAGGTACTTGAGATGCCCCTGAAAATACTTTTCGTCGGTCAGGACGGACAGGCAGGCCGCGCCATTGTCGGCGTAAATTTGCGCGATTTCCACCGGGTCGAAATCTTCGCGCAGCACACCCTTCGAGGGCGAGGCTTTTTTCACTTCGGCGATGAGGGCCGGAACGGGCGCGTTTTGTCGGGCCTGATCGCGCAGGGCCTGCCGGAAGTCGCGCACCGGCGGCGCGTCTATCAGCCGCTCCTGCAATTCGTGCCACGAAACGCGCTCCTGCCGACACGCCACTTCGGTGCGCTTGGCGGCCAATATTTCCGATAACAAACTCATTCCGATTTCTCCAGACTTCGGGTAAACGCAAGGTAGCGCTCCAGAACGGCCAACGCCCGACCCTCACGCAATAATTGAGAGGCCCGGCGCGCGGCCTCGGCCCAATCCTCGATCAGCCCCATGACACGCAGGGACGCCGCCGCGTTGACCGCTACCAGATGATGCCGGGCAAGCGCGTCGCCGTCCGTCCGCCCTTCCAACACTTCGCGCAGAAGGGCGGCGTTCGCGGCGGGCGTGTCGCGCGGGGCCAGGCTGACAGGGTCGGGTTCCGGGCCGGTCAAGCCCAGATCGCGCGGCGTCAGGGTGTAGTGGCGAATTTGCCCGTCGCGCAGTTCGCTGACCTGCGTCGGGCCAATCGTGGAAATCTCGTCCAGCCCGATGTCGGCGTGCAGGACGAGCGCGCGGCGGCTGCCCAGTTCGCGCAAAACCTGCGCGGCGAGGGGGCCGAGCCGCGCGTCATAAACGCCCATGACCTGATAGGCCGCGCTCGCGGGGTTGGCGAGCGGGCCGAGCAGATTGAAAACGG
This sequence comes from Chthonomonadales bacterium, assembly GCA_038230115.1. Taxonomy (GTDB): domain Bacteria; phylum Armatimonadota; class Chthonomonadetes; order Chthonomonadales; family Chthonomonadaceae; genus JBBRNU01. The sequence continues at coordinate 8,132 of JBBRNU010000071.1, forward strand.
TGCGGATGCCGAGTTCGCGCCGCACCGCCCCGATTTGCCGCAGCGCCGGATGGTGACCGGGCGCGAACAAAAATCCCAAACCAACGGTGTCAACGCCCTCGGCGCTTTGTTCCGGCGTCAGGTCGAGCCGCGCGCCCAGCGCTTCCAGAACGTCCGCGCTGCCACAGACGCCCGTCACGGCCCGGTTGCCATGCTTAGCGACCGCAATGCCCGCCGCCGCCGCCACGAACGCCGCCGCCGTCGAAACGTTGAAGACGCGGCAGGCGCTGCCGCCCGTCCCGCACGTATCCAGCAGGGGCGTTCGCTGCGGACGCACGGCAACGGCCCGCGCCCGCATCGCGAGCGCGAAGCCGGTCACTTCCTCGACCGTTTCGGGTTTCATTCGGAGGGCGATCAGCAGCGCGGCGGTTTGCACGGGCGTGGCTTGTCCGTCCATCAGCCGGCGCATGACTCCGGTCGCTTCCTCGCGGCTCAGGCTTTCGCCCGCCGTCAGGCGGCGCAGCGCGTCCTGCGGCATGTCAGCGCCGCCCCAATTTGCCGGACGCCGACGACGCAGGCTTGGGATCGGCGGTAGATTCGCTCAGGCCGCCCCACGCGCTCAAGTCTACCGGCTGCGGGCGGCTGTAACCCGCCGCGCCCGCCGGAGCCGCCTGCTGTCCGCCCGCTTGCGCGGCCTGGTCGTTCAGATTGGGCAGCGTTTGCTGCGTGCGGCCCGGCGCGAACAGGCTGTTCGGGTCCAGGCTGTCGCGCGAATTGCCGCCGCCCTGCTGAAACAGCGTAGGAACGCCCCCGGTTTGAGACGCGCTGATATGGATGCACTGCGCCGTCAGCGAATACGGCAGACTGCGATAATTGCGGTTCGATTGCTGCACGGACGCGATTAAGCCGGGTTCGTCGGCGCGGACGGCGATCAGGCGGTTGCGGCTGGGCGCGAAAACTACGTAATCGCCCTGCAGCCGCTGGGTCAGATTGTCGCGAAAGCGCTCCAGGATCAGCCACGTCGCCGTCATGTGGTCGCCCTCGAACACCAGCCCGACCGTTTCCTGGTCCGCGGCGTTCTTGCGCGTCGCGCCGCCCGCGCGCAGTTCGTTCGTGACGGGGGGAAAACTCATCAGGTTCATGTTGTTGAGCGCCTCGGCCAGCACGGTCTCGAACGGAACGCCCCAGGCGTCGAGCGCCTTTTGCGTGACGCCGGTCAGGGTCCTCGAAACCTCGCGCATCACGATAACGGACAATTCGCCGACAAAGGGCGCGTTGGGCAGGCTGTCGGGGTCTTTGTGCCGCAGCATCGAGGCCCGCGCCGACGCGATGTATTCGGCGTCCTTGAGAATGGGGCGCAGCGTCAGGCGGGCTTCCTGCCAGGTGATTTTATCGGGTTCGTCCGTGATGTGAACCGAAAGCGTGTCCATCCACTCGCTGATGAGCGTGTCGCGCTGGCTCGGGGTCTTGCTGTAAGCGTTGTACAGGCTTCGCAGGTTGCAGGCGAAAGGCCGCTGTTCGGGAATCGTGAGCATCAGCCCGTTTTCCGAATTCTCGATTTTCGCGCCCGGATACGCGCGCCGCACCGACAGCCGCACGGCGTCAATGAACTGCGGAAACGGAATCGCTTTATCTTTGTTGAAAAGGCCGAATAGTTTCATAGGTGTCCCTGTACATTCCAATACATTCCAACCGCCCAACCGCGCCGGGAGAAGCGTTGAAAACCGTCGCCGACGGCTCGCCTCCGCCCGTCACCGACAACGCGCCGCCGCCCGTCACCGACGGCTCGTCGCCCGCATTGCGTTTAATGCATCGTGAATCGCGTTCCGGCGTCGCAAAGCGCGTCCTGGCGGCGGCTCGCCCGCTGTCTGATTGCTTCTCTTATTGTACACGAGAAGCGGCGGTTCCTGCCATAGCGCCGCGCGCGAACGCGAACGCGAACGTGAGCGGGCGGAAAGTTATTTCCGAAACCTCTATATTATGTTATAATGGGGCGTTTGATTGCCGTCAGGAGAGTTTTTCCGCATGAATTTATTACGCGGCCTGCTGGGCCGCTTTTCGCGCGACATGGGCATTGACCTGGGGACGGCGAATACGCTGGTTTTTGTGCGCGGGCAGGGCATTTTGCTGCGCGAGCCGTCGGTCGTCGCCATCGAGCGCGATAACCCGAAAAAAGTCCTGGCGGTCGGCGAAGAGGCCAAGCGGATGCTGGGGCGCACGCCCGGCAGCATCATCGCGATTCGCCCGCTCAAGGACGGCGTGATCGCCGACTTCGACCAGACCGAAAAGATGATCCGCTACTTCATCGAGAAGGTGCATCGGTATCCCATGCTCATGGCCCCGCGCGTCGTTATCGGCGTTCCTTCGGGCGTGACGGAGGTGGAGGAGCGCGCCGTCACGGAAGCGGCGCGCAAGGCCGGAGCCAGAGAAGCCTACACCATCGAGGAGCCGATGGCGGCGGCGATTGGCGCGGGCCTGCCGGTTTCCGAGCCGACCGGCTCAATGATCGTGGACATTGGCGGCGGCACGACCGAAGTGGCCGTCGTTTCGCTCGGCGGCATCGTCACCAGCCGCTCGATTCGTATCGCGGGCGACGAGATTGACGAGGCGATCATCAACTACATTCGCCGCACCTACAACCTATACATCGGCGACCGGACGGCGGAAGAGGCCAAGTTCGAGGTCGGCTCGGCGTACCCGGTCGGGCCGGAACGCACGATGGACGTGCGCGGGCGCGACCTGATCTCGGGCCTGCCGCGCAGCACGACGATTACGAGCAGTGAAATTCGCGAGGCCATCCAGGACCCGATTAACGCGATTGTCGAGGCCGTCAAAGTGACGCTCGAAGGCACGCCGCCCGAACTGTCGGCGGACATTTACGAGCGCGGCATCGTGCTGGCGGGCGGCGGCGCGCTGCTGGAAGGGCTGGACCGCCTGCTGACGCGCGAAACGTCCATGCCGGTGCATATCGCGCCCGACCCCCTTTCCTGCGTGGTGCTGGGAACGGGCCGCGTCCTGGAAGGTCTGGACACTACGCCCTCGCTGCGAAAGGTTTTGAAAGCGGGTAACCGCTAACCCGTCACCCGCGCCAGACAGCCCGCTCGTCCGTATCGCGCGGATATTTCGTGGGGGCGCGGCGGGCCAGTAACCTCGCGACAAGCAGAATTTTTGATGGCCCCTGGCAAGACAGGACGCAGGGAGGAAGCGTCAATGCGGTCAGAAACAGCGCCAGTCGCCCGGCGGTATTGGGCGGCGCTCGTATTTTTGCTGACGGGGACGCTGGCGGGAGCGTGGCACACGCGCGCCACCGATCAGGGCCGTTCCGACATCGTGGCCGGAGCGGTGCGCGGCGTCGTCGCGCCGCCTGCCAACGCCCTGGGCAAGGCCTCGCGCTGGGTCAGCGAGCAGACCGGCTGGGTTTTCCACGGGCATGGCGTGGCGCTGGACAACCAGCGCCTGCGGCAGCGCGTGGCCGAACTGGAAGGCGAAAACGCCCGCCTGCGCGAGGCCCGCATTGATTATGACCGGCTGCGCGGCGACCTGGGATTC
>JBBRNU010000072.1:0-11654 GCA_038230115.1 Chthonomonadales bacterium
CGCCCGCCACGCCCCCGACACGATCCGCCCCGGCGACCTCGCCTCGCCCGCCCATTAGCCCGAAACGAGGCGCCGCGTTTGCGGTTCTTCTCCGGCAAAGGGCGTTGTTTTGCGTCGGGAAGGTAAGGGGCGGGGCGGCAAAAGCGCATAATAGCATAAGGGCTGGCGGGCGAACCGCAAATCAGGCTGGGGGCAGGGGCGCATGAGCAGCGGAAACAGCGGGGCGGTTGCGGCGTGGGGCGTCTGGGGCGTGGCGTTGATGGGCGTCGGTCTGACCTTCTTTGGCCTGTGCCGTAACGGGCTGCTGTGCTGGCAGTGGCGGCGCGTGCGGCGGGATCAAGAGGGTGAAATCGAGATCGGGGCGGACGCGCTCCACGCCGGACAGGAAGCCAGCCTTGCGCTGACGCAGGATTTGGCGCGCGGCAGTCATTTCGCGCCCCGCCCCGCCCGCGTCCTGGAAGTCGGCAAGCGTACCCTGACGCTGCGGTTGGAGCGCGCCCGGACATTCGAGGTGTCGGATCGGGCAGGGCAGGCAGGGGCGGCGTCGCCCTTCGCCCTGGGCGCGACCGTGACCGTGACCGTGACCGCTTCGACGGCTTTGTACCGCTTTTCGGCGCGCGTGCGCGATTGGCGGGCAGCGGGCGAGGACGAGCGTCTATTAACCTTGGCCCGCCCGCTCTGGCTGGCGCGGATACAGCGCCGTCAGCACGCGCGGGCGAAGGTCGCCCTGCCCGTCACTCTGGAACGCGCGCCCGATAACCGCGCGGGCAACCTGCTGTATCTGCCGCAGCGCGCCACGCTCGTCAATCTTTCGGGCGGCGGCGTCTGCCTCGAACTCGCGGGCGCGCTGGGCGTGGGCGAGGCCGCGCGCGTGCAGAAAACGGTTGCGCCCGGCCAAATACTGCGTCTGCGCCTGCCGCTCGGCGGGCTGGCCGGACAGCCGCTCCTCGTCCGCGTGCTGACCAGCGAAAAAATGGCGGCGCGCGGCGGGTTGGGCGTGCGCGTGACCTGCTGCTTCCTGCCGATGGCCTCCTGGGAGCAGGAACTGATTATCGCCCATGTTTTCGACGTGCAGCGCGGCCTGCTCCGTGACCGCTTCGGAACGCAGTCTCCGCCCGCCGCCGCTTCCATTTCCACCGCCAACAACTCCGCCACTCCCTCCTGAATCCCGCCCGGTTCTGCCGGACGCGCGGAAGTTTTTCGTCGTTGGCACGCTTCTTGCACCAACGGTGTCTGCCGTCTCTAACCGATCCGGCAAAATGAACGAGACCAGAATTGCAAACGACCGGTTTCCGCTGGGCGTAAACGAGACGGCGGAAGCGAGGCGTGATTACACAAATGCAGGGTCGCTTTTGGGAGGCGCGTTACAATGATCGTGGTAATGGCGGCGCACGCCACCGAGTCGCAAATAAAAGATGTCGAGCAGCGCATTGTGGACTGGGGGTACGGCGTGCATCCCATTTATGGGGCCGAGCGCACGGTCATTGGCGCGACGGGCGTTCCCGAAGCCGACAAAGCCCGCTACATGGAGTCGCTGGAATCGCTGCCCTATGTCGAGCAGGTGATCGGCATTCTGAAGCCCTACAAGTTCGCCAGCCGCGAGCTGCACCCCGAAGGCTCCGTCGTGGATGTGCGTGGCGTGCCGGTCGGCGGCAATCAAATCGCGCTCATGGCGGGGCCGTGTACCGTTGAAACCTACGAGCAGACCTGGGAGTCGGCGGTCGCTTGCAAGGCGGCGGGCGCGACGATTCTGCGCGGCGGCGCGTACAAGCCCAGCACCTCGCCGTACTCGTTTCAGGGGCATGGCGTCGAGGCCCTGAAGATTTTGAAGGATATCGCCGACCGTCTGGAGATGCGCGTCATTACCGAAGTGATGGACGTGCGAAACGTCGAACTGGTCTGCCAGTACGCCGACATCCTGCAAATCGGAACCCGCAACATGCAGAACTATGATCTGCTGCGCGAGGTCGGCAAGGTGCAAACGCCGGTCATGATTAAGCGGGGCATGTGGGCCAAAATCGAGGAGTGGCTCCAGGCGGCGGAATACGTCCTGCTCGGCGGCAACCCCAACGTCATGCTGTGCGAGCGCGGCATTCGGACGTTCGAGACCTACACGCGCAACACGCTGGACCTTTCCGCCGTTCCCGCCGTGAAAGAGCTTTCGCACCTGCCCATCGTGGTTGACCCCAGCCAGGGAACCGGCAAGCGCAGTCTCGTCATGGCGATGACGAAAGCGGCGGTTGCGGTCGGCGCGGACGGCCTGCTCATCGAGGTTCACCCGCACCCCGACCAGGCGCTCAAGGACGGCGCGCAGTCCCTGACCCGCGAGAACTTCGCCGAACTCGTCGAAGCCCTCAAGCCCATCGCGCTCGCCGTCGGACGCACGTTGTAGGCTGACTCATTCTCCGCGCGCCTTCACCGGCAGCCAATGTTCGGTGGAGGAGGCGCGCTGGTTGACACGGGCCGCTCCCTTGACGGTATAATACGCGCATCATGGCAACCACCACACAGCCGCCTCCGCCTGGCCCGCCCCCATCCGGCGCGAGCGGCGCTTCGGGCGCGGGCGACGGTTCGAGCGCGCAGGCCGCAACCCGCAAGCGCATCGGCAAGGCGACGGGCATGATGATGCTGGGCATTCTGGGCAGCCGCGTCCTGGGCCTGCTCCGCGAGCGCATCATCGCCCATCAATTCGGGCAGGGCTTTCAAACCGACGTCTATACCGGGGCCTTCACGATCCCCGACCTGCTATTTTTCCTCATCGCGGGCGGCGCGCTGTCCTCGGCCTTTATCCCTGTTTTCACCGATTACGTCTCGACTGATCGCGAAGTGGAAGCCTGGCGCATTTTCAGCGTCGTGGCGTCCGTGATGACGATTGTCGTGATGGTTTTCATTGTTCTGGGCGAAATCTTTACGACTCCCCTGGTGCAGCTGACCAACCCTGGCTACGCCGCAATCCCCGGCAAAGTGGAAGCGACGGTCGCGCTCACCCGCATTCTGCTGCCGATCCAGATTTGCTTTTTTCTGGGCGGCCTGATGATGGGAACGCTGACGGCGCGCAACATCTTTATCGGCCAGGCGCTCGGGCCGGTCATTTATAACCTGGGCATCATCTTCGGCGGGCTGTTTCTGACGCGCTGGCTGGGCGTGGCAGGCCTGTGCTGGGGCGCGGTCATCGGGGCGGTCGTCGGCAATTTGGGCCTGCAATGGTATCTTGTGCTGAAATCCGGCGGCTATTTTGCGCGTTCAAACCTGCGGAAATACTGGCGGCACGAAGGGGTCGTTCAAGTCTGGAAACTGATGCTGCCGGTCATTTTCGGTCTGGCTCTGCCGCAGGTCAGTACGATCATCGGCAAGATGTTCGCGTCCACGCTGGGCGACGGGCCACAGTCCGCCCTCGTGCGCGCCAATCAATTGATGCAGGTTCCGCTCGGCGTGTTCGCGCAGGCGACCGCGATCGCCAGTTTCCCCACGATGGCGGCGCAGGTGGCGCGCGGCGAAATCCGCGAGATGCGCCAGACCGTGAATTTCAGCCTGCGCTCGATCCTTTTCCTGACGATTCCCGCCTCGATGCTGATGTTCGTCCTCGCCCTGCCGATTGTGCAATTGCTGCTGCAGTCCGGCAAATTCAAGACGACCGATGCGTTTATGGCGGCGTCGGCCCTGCGCTGGTTCGCGGTCGGCATCTTCGCCTGGTCGGGCCATTCTATCATCACGCGCGGCTTCTACGCGCTGAAAGATTCCATCACCCCGATTGTCGTCGGCACGGTCGTGACGCTGATCTTCTGGCCGCTCAACTACCTGTCGCTGCATCTGACGGGAACGCAGGACGCGGCGCGGGCGATTGGCGGGCTGGCTGGCGTGACCTCGATTGCGGCGACGATTCACATGGCCTCGATGCTGTTCTTGCTGCGGCGACGGCTGCATGGCATTGACGGCGGACGGCTTGTACGCTCGGTCGGGCGCATTCTATTCGCCTCGTGCCTGACGACCCTGGCCTGCTGGCTCGTGTATCATGGCCTGCGCGACCGCCTGCTGCTGTCGGGCCGCTCCGTTCTGGCGCAATCTTTGCTGACGCTGATCGCCTGCGGGACAGTCAGCGGCATCGTCTATATCGGGCTGGCGCTCGTCCTGCGAATGGAAGAGATCATTCCTCTGCGCCGCCGTCTCCTGCGCCGCTGAAAACCTTACGCAACCTACACCTCACGTCCATTTATTCGATGTACGGTCTTGAGTGGCTTCGCCGCCCTTTACTTCTAAAGCGATGAAAATGATCTTATGTCCTAGGTGCGGTCAAGATTACTTGGTTGAAGCAATCATCAGACCGTTAGCGAAGCAAGTTATAATTTGTCCAGAGTGTGAGGCTTTTTGGGAGTCTAACACGCAAATTCTTGGAGAAAAATTCCAAGATTATGGGAGTTACATGGAAAGTAACGGTCAAATCTGGGATTGGAATTTGCTAGAGGTTAAAAAATAGGGCATTTATATACTTGACGCACCTAATTGCTTTCCGGTTTATGCCCGTCCGATTGAGTAGATAAGTACAAGCAACTTATTCTATTCGCAGGCGGTCATAAAGATTCATGGAAACGCAACTACCAGAAACGCTAATCGAAGTAATCCGCTACTTTTCCGACCCGCAAGTAAGTCACGAGTTTTTTACGAACTTGCGTTGGTCGGACGGCGTGTCCTGCCCCCATTGTAGTTGCGCTGAAGTGTCCTTTGTCTCTACCCGGCGTCTCTGGAAATGCAAAGGCTGTAAACGGCAATTCTCGGTAAAAGTCGGTTCCCTCTTGGAAGACAGCCCGCTTCCCTTGGATGTTTGGATTGTCGCCATGTGGCTTATCGCCAACGCAAAGAACGGTATCTCTTCCTGCGAGTTGGCCCGCGCTTTAGGTATTACTCAGAAGTCGGCTCGGTTTGTTCTGCATCGTATCCGTCTCGCTATGCAAACGGGTTCTTTCGAAAAAATGGCGGGAACCATCGAAGTAGACGAAACCTATGTCGGCGGTCTGGAAAAGAACAAGCATAAAGACAAGAGACAAAACGCAGGACGCGGAACGGTCGGCAAGACTATCGTTCTCGGTGTCCTATAGCGCGCGAAAAGCAAGGAAGACATTAGCAAAATCCGCGTCAAGGTTATTGCCGACACGACACAGGAAACCTTGCATAGCGAACTGCAAGACAGCGTACAGCCCGGCTCCGAAGTGTTTACCGATGCACACCGAGGGTACAACGGACTGAGCGAAACCTTCAAGCATGATTTTGTAGATCACGCGACTGCCTATGTCAAGGGCCGGGTTCATACCAACTCGGTTGAAAACTTCTGGAACCTGCTTGACCGCTGTATTCACGGAACCTATGTCAAGCCGATGCCTCAGCACTTGACCCGCTACGTAGACGAACAGGCATTCCGCTTCAATCACCGCAACGGAACCGACTTGACGCGCTTCCTGAAAGTTATGCTGAACGTGAACGGCAAGCGCCTGACGTATAAGGAACTTACCGGAAAAGAATAAACCCGCCAATTACTTAGCGGGTTTATCTTGCGGAACGGTTCGTTTTTGCGCCTTGCGTTTTTCTTCCTTCTCTATCGCGTCTACCTCTTCCTTCGGAACGGAAAGGAGGGCGCGGGCAAAGTTTTCGAGACGCTGGAATGATTCGGGCTTGTCGGAAGATGATAAGGCAGGAACGCTTTCACTCATCGGGTTCGTCTTTCTGTTCTATGTGCATTACATCGAACGGGAAACTTGACACTTCTTCCCATGCTTCAGTTCCAACTTCTCGCAAAAACAACTTGATGGAATATATTCCCTGTTCCGCCACTGGAAACCCTTGACCTACAACCCATGTGTGAAGCGCGCCCTCCTTCATCGCGAACGGTTGACCTTCCGATGAAATTTTTATTTCTCCACTCGGAGACACTATTTCAGTTTTAGGTTGAAATGTTTTGCCCTCATCTTCTGATGCTCGTAACCATGAGCATACAGCCGCCCAAGCCATTGGCACACTCGCAGCAGGAGGAACCGGTTCCTTAGCGCGAACCCCTAGCCGAAATCCGCTCATGAGGTTAATCATTGAGATCAATCTCTCTTGTGAGTCTTCGAGGACTTTTTGGCAAATCCCAAAAAAGAGTAACTTCGGCATAGTTATCTCGCCTCTGTTTGATATTTTGGCCCTTGACTAGATGCGTTCGTCACACCACGCCAGTTTATTAGGAGTATACCTGTAGGTTCATTGTGCCATTGCAGTGTAACGCCTGTGTATTTGTGTTGTGCGGGGGCTATCATGGTTTTGTCATGATCCGTTATGTTGTATTTGATATTTCGCAGTTGCGTGTAAGGAGACCAACCGAACGGTTTAGACGCTTCTACGCTGCCCCATGCCCATTGTGCGCCATGAGTAATCCAGTCTTCCCGCAATTCATCGTGTGTCCATTCGCAATCACTAATGCCGAACTCGCAACGGCAACACGGACAAATATCATAGTCGTGAATGGGGCGCTCTAATTTATCATATCCGCACACTGGACAAATGTTCTTCGTTGTCATTGTTTTTCACATTCCGCCAAGAAGTAGGCGTAGTTGCTTGGCTTTTTGTGCATTTTGTTACGTGGCGTACCCGATGGAGCAAGGCTCGACATCATCGGCCTGAAATAGGTACAGATAGTTCCATCCGCTTTCACGATAGCAAATTCGTTGGTGGATTTGTCATAACGAACCCATTCATTAACTAAAATGCCTTTTCTTTTCCTCTGTTTTTCTTCAATGGTAGTAGAAGCGCCGAACGGCGCGTTTAGAAAATCCCGCGCCTTTTCCTCATAGTCTTGTTCGCTGATTGCAGAAAAATCTTCTTTGTGCTCTCTATAATGCTCAGTGAGCAACCCCGAAGTTGCAAATTTAGTAGCGACTGGCACGGCAAGCGCCCTCCGTGACATCATCGGATTATTGTCGGTCGCTCACTCCGATTCATTGCACGAATCATGCCACCGTCAGCCAACAAATCATCTTTTTTGAAAATACTTAAGTGTACAATGCATTGACGAATCAGAGGGGAGAAGGTTGCACCAATGTAGCGCAGACGCTGTAATAATATACTACGTATGTTAATGTCAAGGGGGTAGCCGCCTCTGAGCCAAATATTCGCTTTTTATTTTTCATCCTTTCCTTTGCCTATAGGTGCGTCAAGTATATAAATGCCAAAAATAGCGATTACTTCTACGCCCGCTAAAAATTTGAGACCTTTGATCTTCGTAGCGCTCAAAACGAAGCAGCAACACTGAACTGGTTCAGCCGACGTGGAATAAAGCGCCCAAGCCATAGGTCACGCCGCCGGAGATTAAACCGATGGCGGTCATTTCCAGACCGCTCGCCCACCACGACCGCGCCGTAATGACGCTCTTGGCCGCGCCCACCGCGAAGTGCGCCGCCATGCCGATACCAGCGGCGGCAATTACGGCGGGCGTTCCGCGCAGGAAGAAGAACGGCAGCACGGGAACCAGTCCGCCCACTGCGGTGGAAATCGCCGCCGACGCCGACCCGATGAAGGGGTTGGGGAAATGCCGCTCGCTCAGGCCCAATTCCTCCTGCGCCATCGTCTTCAAAAACTCGTCGGGGTCGGCGGCGATGCGGTCGGCCAGCAGGCGCGCTTCGTCCGGCGAAAAGCCCTTCAATTGGTAGAGCAGTTCTAACTCTTCTTTTTCGTGTTCCGGCGACTGCTCGATTTCGGCCCGCTCGCGTCCAATCTCGGCCTGATAGACTTCGCGCTCGGATTTCGTCGCCATGTACGCGCTCGACCCCATCGAAAGGGCCGACGCCAGCGTGGTAAACAACCCTGCCGCTAAGACCACGCGGTCGCCGCCGGTGTAGCCCGCCATGCCGCTGACGACGCCGAAGACCGCGCCCAACCCGTCGTTGATGCCGTAAATCGCGTCGCCGATCCAACTGCCGGTTGAGACGTGCCACTTTTCGCCCTTGAGCATCGCTTCCAGGCGGGTTTTGGGAGCGTCGGGCGTCTTCAGGGCATGGAGCGTTTGGGCGTGCTGCTTTTCCTCGTCTTCGATGCGCGTGAACAGGGCGTGGGACTCGGCGTCTTCTGCCAGGTCCTGCGCGTGACGCTCGAAACTGGCGGCGTTGCGCTCTTCCTCGGCTTCCAGCCGCCGCAGCATCGCGTCCGACCCCAGCGTATGGGCCAGCAAACGCTGGGCGGGCGTAGGCGCGGTATCCGGTTCGGGCATGACCCCGCCCAGTTCGGCGATCCGGGCCGCGAACTGCCGGGCGTGGCCCTCTTCCGCGTCGGCCAGACGGTCGAACAAACGTCGCCGCCGCGCCTCGCTCTCCTGCTCGCCCAGCACGCGGTACATCTGCGCGGCCTCGATTTCGCGCTGCCATGCTTCCCGCAGCGCCTCCACGACCTTCCGTTCCGCAATCCCGCCGCCCGTTTTCAACATCGTCTTACTTCCGTTTCTTCTTCAACTCGTCTCGAAATTGCTGGCGCTTGGTTCTCGTCTTTTCCGCCGCTTCCGCGAATCGCCCCGCATCAGTTGGCTCAGGGAACCACGTCCAGTTTCGCATAGGCGACCGCGATTCGCTTCGGGCCGACTTTCGGGAAGACGATTTCCAGGATCGCGCTGTCACCTTCGCCGCTGACATTCAGGACGACGCCGACCCCAAACACGGCGTGGCGCACTTTCTGCCCGACTCGGTAACCGCTGTTTTTCGCCAATCGCGCCTCGTCGCGGGGGGTGATAGGCGCGTCCACCCACAGTTTGCGCGGCGCGTTCGCTCGCGCCCGCTCGCTTTTTTCCGTCGAGTCGTCCTCGTCGGGGTCGAAACTCGACACAACCGGCCCGCGCCCGCCCTTGCCGACCGCAAAAAGCTCCTTCGGTATCTCGCGCAGGAAGCGGGACGGGGGATTGTACGCGATGCCGCCAAATAGCGTGCGCCGGTTGGCGAAGCTCAGGCACAGCTCTTCCTTCGCGCGCGTGATGCCGACGTAGCACAGGCGGCGCTCCTCCTCCATCTCGGCCTCGCTTTCCATGGAGCGCGCGTGAGGAAACAGCCCTTCTTCCAAAGCTACGAGAAACACGACCGGGAATTCCAGACCCTTCGCCGCGTGCAGGGTCATCATCGTCACCGCGTCTTTACTGTTATCGAGTGTGTCAATGTCGGAAACCAGCGAGACCTGTTCCAAAAACGCGCTCAGGGTCGGCGCTTCCGTCTCGGTCTCAAAGGTTTTCGTGACCGACAGCAGCTCGCGGACGTTTTCCAGCCGCGTTTGCGCCTCGATGCTGTTTTCGTCTTCCAGGCTTTTTTGATACCCGCTGCGGTCGAGAACGGCCTGCGTCAATTCCGTCACGGTCATGCGCTCGCGCTCGGCGCGCAGGCTCGCCAGAATCGTCACGAATTCGGCCCATTTTGTGCGGGTGCGGGCCTGTATTTGCGACACGCTGCCGACGGTTTGCAGGACGTCCCACAGCGTCCGACCCGACAGCAAAGTTTCCTCTTCGAGGGCGCTCAAGGTCGTGGCCCCGATTCCGCGCGCCGGGACGTTCAGGATGCGGCGCAGGTTCACGCTGTCGGCGGGGTTGGCGACGACGCGCAGATAGGCCAGCGCGTCCTTGACCTCGCGCCGCTCATAAAACCGGACGCCGCCGATAATTTTGTAGGGCGCCCGCCAGTTCACGAAAACGTCTTCAATGGCCCGCGACAGGGCGTTCGTGCGGTACAAAATCGCGAAATCGCCCCACCGTCGGCCCGTCAGCTTGATCTCTTCGCGGATGCGCTGCACGATCCAGACGGCTTCCTCCTGCTCGTTCTCGGCCTCGTGCCGAATGAGCGGAATGCCCTGACCGTTTTCCGTCCAGAGTTTCTTGTCTTTGCGCCCCCGGTTGTTGCTGACGACGCCATACGCCGCTTCCAGAATGTTCTTGGTGGAGCGGTAATTCTGTTCAAGTTTCAGGACTTTGGCGTCGGGATAATCGTGTTCGAACTGCAAAATCAGCCCGACGTCCGCGCCGCGAAAGCCGTACACCGATTGATCATCGTCGCCAACGACGCACAGGTTGCGATGTACGTCGGCGAGATGCTTGAGGAAAACATACTGGACGTGGTTGACGTCCTGATATTCGTCCACCAGCAGATAGCGAAACCGCTCCTGCAGGCGGGCGAGAACTTCCGGGCGCTCCACGAACAGGCGCACCGCTTCCATGAGCAGGTCGTCGAAATCGAGGGCGTTGTTCTGGCGCAGCTTGTCGCGATAGACCGGGTAGACCCTGCCGCAGATGTCCTCGAAGAAGCCGAAAAAATGCTTGTGCCAGTCTTCCGGCGCAATAAGTTTTTCCTTCGCCCGGCTGATGTGCGACAGAACCGAGCGCGGCGTAAACTTTTTGTCGTCGAGATTGAGCTGACGCAGGCATTCGCGCATGAGCGATAGCTGGTCGGCGTCGTCATACACGATGAAATCACGATCCAGCCCGAACTTATCGCCATGTTCGCGCAGCAGGCGGGCGCAGGTCGCGTGAAACGTCCCAACCCACAAATGACGCCCCACGTTTTCGCCCACCAGTTTGCCGATGCGCTCCTTCATCTCCTGCGCGGCCTTGTTGGTAAACGTGACGGCGAGAATGTGGCGCGGCGAGACATTCCGGGCGGCGACGAGGTAGGCGACGCGATGGGTGAGGACGCGCGTTTTGCCGCTGCCCGCGCCCGCGAAGAGCAGCAGCGGCCCGTCGCCATACGTCACGGCCTCGCGCTGCACGGGGTTCAGCCCGCGCAGCAGGGGATGCGGCGCGTCCGCCTCGAACGGGGCCGGGAGGGCGTCCGGCGCGTCGGAAAGGTCGGGCGGGGCGTCGGCAGGGAAAGGATAAGCGTTCCGTATGGCGTTGTCAGCGGGATCGGGCATCGAAAATTCGTTCTCCTACCGCTATTATACTGCATGGAACCGGCGTTTCCAACGGGCGCGGGGCGCGCTTTTGTCTACGCAAATAAGGCGTGCAGGGAAGGGGGCTTGCCGCGCTCTGTCGGCTGCGGGCGCAACGAACACCAGCGTTTAGGAGCGACTCGAAAACCGCGCGTGAGCGACTTGAAAATCCGGCGCCGCGCCGCCTGCCGCGCATCCGCCGGAACTTTCTCGCTCGCTTGCCCGTCCTGGCGGGTAACTCTTGGCTCGAGCTTTCAGGAATTCTTCCCCGAAGCCAGCAGCTCGAAAGGAAATGACTCATGAAAACGCTTGCAATACGTCTTGCCGTCGTCGCCCTTGCGCTGGGCGCGACGCCTCGCCTCGCTTCCGCGCAAAACCCGCATGACCCGCACCCGACGATGACGGCGGCGCATCGGTTCGGAAAGCGGAAAGTCGCGCACGCGGCCCACGTCACGCAGCACGCGGGGAAACATTTGCACAACTGGCAGCATCGCAAAGCGCACAACACCCGCGCCTGGCTCAACAAGCATTAATTCCGGCTCGTTTCGCGGGAGAATACCGCCTAACCCCCCGGCTCCCTTCCCCGGTGGGGGAGATAATGCACCTAACCCCCCGGCCCCCCGACCCCCCCCGGCCGCGGGGGGGGCACACCAAAAGGAGAGCCCCCAACACAAACCAGAACGGAACAAAAAGACTGAACAAAAAAAAAAACCCCAAGGCCAAAACCGACAAAAAAA
>JBBRNU010000073.1:0-11482 GCA_038230115.1 Chthonomonadales bacterium
AAAGCGGAATGCCCGTTCGGTCGGCCACGTTCAGCAGCGCGCCATACGAACTGGTCTCGTCCAATTTGCTGAAAATCAGGCTGTCTACGCGCGCGGCGGAAAAACGCTGCGCGGCCTCGATCATGTCCTGCTCTTTCGTAGACGCCGATAGCGCCAGGTGCGTTTCGCAGTTCAGGGCTTCCAGCAACGTCTTCAGTTCGCCCACCTGCATGATGTTTTTCTGGCTGCGGCCCGCCGTGTCAATCAGCAGCAGGTCGTAATCGGCGAACTGCGCGACGGCAGGCAGCACCTCGGCCTGACTGTACGCCACGGCAATCGGAATGTCAATGATCTGGCTGTACGTCTTGAGCTGCTCGACAGCGGCGATGCGATACGTGTCAACGGTCAGCAGGGCGACGCGCTTGTTTTACACAAGCGCGAAATGGGCGGCGAGCTTGGCAATCGTCGTCGTTTTCCCCACCCCGGTCGGCCCGATGAGCGCGACGGCCTTGAGATGGCCCGGCGTGAGCGTAATCGGCCCGGCGCTCGCGACCCGGCGGGCAATGAGATCGCGCAGGGCGGATTCGGCGAGCGGTATCTGCGCCGGTTCGCTCCACGCGCTGAAGTCGGGCAATTCGTCCAGCAGGTCGTGCGCCAGGTTGGGCGCAACGCCGCCCTGCGTCAGCCGCTGATACAGTTCGGGAAAGCGCAGGTCGTCGGCGGCTTCGGCCAGGGCTGACAGATTGGCGGCGCGCTCGACCGCGTTGACGGCGGGCGCAACCGCAGAAACGACGGCGGAAACCGTGCGATCATGTCCTTCGCGCTGTTCGCGCTGCAAGGCGGAAAGCCCTTCGCGAATTTCTTTCATCGCCCGTTCCAGATGCGCGAAACGCTCCGGCTCGGCTTCCGTTTCCGCCCTGTCGCTCCCTGATCTCGCGTGAGACGCGGTATTATCCGTAAGGGGCGAACTCGCGTCTCGGCCCGCCGCATGATCGGCGAGCGAAGTCCGGGCATTATCGCGCGGGGTGGCAAAGGCGCGGGACGTATCCTGCTCGGTCGTTGATCGCACGCCCGAATTGTTCCCCATATCGCGGGTGGTTGCTCTGTCCGCCATTTCGCGGGACGTAGCAGGCGCGGAGCGGGCATAGGCGTTGCGCGCGGCGACAATCGCGGCGGCTTGCGAGGGCGTGGGCGCGGCGGGCGCATTCGGAGCGGGGGCGGCTTCCCCGTTTTCGCGTCCGGTTTCCGGCCTGCGTTCCCGCGTCGCGACCAGCGCGCGGTCGGGCGTTCCCAGGGCGCGTTGGATGGCGGCGGGATCGGCGGCATTCGCGGCGGAATGCGCGAGCGAATGGGCGCGGGCCGGTTCAACCCGCTCGCTCTGGCGCGCTCCGCCCGAAACGGCAGACCGCGCAGACGCCTGACTGCGTGACGGGGGCAAATCGTTTTGAACCGTGATGCCGGTCGCGGCCACGACGCACACCGCGTCGCGCGCCCCCATTCCCAGCAGACCGCCTTTGCGGAACTTGCGCGTTTCCAGAATGACCGCCTCCGGCCCCAGGTCGTTGCGAACTTGCTGGAGGCATTCTTTGAGGGTAAAGGCCTCGAACTCTTTGATTTGCATCGCGCGTCAGCCTCCGCGAGGGGTGAAAAACCGTGTCCGCGCCGCCGATTGCGTCCGCGCCACGCCGGGTCGGAAAATGTCGGGAAAATGGGGAAAGGAACGCCGCGCCGGGCCGACAGACGATCCGTGCGGACGAACGACCGCGCTTGTAGAAGCGCGGAAGGAAAACAACCGCGTTGTCTGCCGGAAAAAACGCGCCCGTCGTTATTATCGGCCTGTCGCGCCCGCCGGTTCAGGGCGCTTTCCAATAAATTTGCGGGGAAGCCCGGACACTCCCATCGAAACGCCCATTGACGTTTTACCAGTAACGCCAATCGTGGGTCAGAAGAACATAGAGGCCAAGCGCGAGGTTGGTGGTGGCGTGGGCGATGACGCAGGCGAACAAACTGCGCGTCTGGCGCAGAAGCAGGCCATAGGCGACGGCGCAGATTACGGCGACCAGCCATTCCGGGTGCGCCAGCCCGAACGCCCCGGCGACCAGGGCGAACGCGCCCCACGAGAACGTTCCGATTGGCAGCGCGCTCCAGTTGGGATTGGTAACGTAGCGCAGGAGAAACGACCGCCAGAACAATTCTTCCATCACGGGAACCATGACCGCCAGCCCGAACAGCCGCGCGGCGAGAAAGGCGGCGCGGACGCCGGGCGAAGGAAGGGCCGCGAATGGGTCGAGGGCCGTGCGACTGCCCAGATGCGGGTACGGAATGATTTTATCCAGCGCCACCCATTCCGCAAAAACCGCCAGACCGATCAGCAGGCCGAGCAGACCGGCGCGACCGGACGGGCGAATATCGCGCCAGGCCGCGCGATAGACCACGAGCAGCAGGGAGACCAGACCCACTTTCGCCAGATACAGCCCGACGTACCAGCCGCGCGGCGTGGCCCCCTCCAGCCCGGTCAGCGCCAGGAACGCCGCCATCGGCGCGACATAGGCGAGCCATAGTCGCGACGAAGGCGCGCTTTCGGCGGATGACGGCGGATTGGATTCCGGGGCGGTTTCCACGTTTTCTCCTGACGCTTTTACGGACTTACAGAGCGGTGAAACGGTTTACGCGAGGCTTACTGCGGCTAATTATCGCCGGACGCGCTCACGAACTTGAGCGTCCCGCCAGGTTTTCCCGAACCGCGCCAATCGCCAGGCAAACCGGCAGGCGAGAATTTCCGTCTCGCGCTTCGCAATTCCTGCATTTTCCGCAGCGATATTGCCCTTTCGTTGAACCTTTCACCCGCGCCATTTTTCGCGCGTCGCCGTGAAAGCGCGGGCTTTCGGGTACGATTAGTCACTGCCAACGCACCCGATGGCGGCGCGTTTGCGCGCCGGTTTCGCGCGGTCGGGCTAAATTTTTCAGGAGAAAAGCAAATCATGTCGGTTCAATTGAACGCCGCGCCGATTACCGCGCGCACCAAAGGGGAAGTGAAGCGGCTTCGCCAGGCCGGATTCGTGCCGGTTTCCATTCAGCATCGCGGGCAGGAGACGCTGCACTTGCAGCAGGAAGCCAAGCCGCTCGACGAGTTCATCCGGCAGCATGGCGGGGCCGCGCTGCTGGAACTAACCGTCGCGCCCGACAGCCAGCGTCAGACCGTGATGGTGCATGACGTGCAGCGCGATCCGATCTCGCTGAAACTGGTTCAGGTGACCTTCCAGAGCGTGCAGGGGGACGAGCCGGTCAAGGCGCACATTCCCCTCGTGTTCCGGGGCGAGCCGGAAGCCGCGCGGCGGCATGAGGCCGTGATTCAGCACGCGCTCGAAATGCTCGAAGTGCGCTGCCTGCCGGGACGCCTGCCCGACCACATCACGGTTCACATCGAAACGCTGCAGGTCAATGACGTCATGCGCGTCGCCGACCTGCCCGCGACGGAGCAGTATGAAATCCTGACGCCTGCGGACAGCGTGCTGGCGTCGCTCCTGCCCCTGAACCTGACCGCCGACCCGGCGCCCGCCGCGCCCACGCCCGCTCCCGAAGCCGCGCCCGCCGCGTAACTGAGTTTGGCCTAACGCGCTCCTTTACGGAGGCATTCACCTCACGCGCTTCGCTGGTTCCCCTTTCCTTAGGCAAGGAGAGGGGAACGAAGGCATTAGATGTTCCGACGAATAATGGGAACTCTGCGAAAAACTACTATCCGTAATAGCGAGAGAGGCTTGTTCGCCACTGCAAATCGCGTAGACAAACTATTCATCGGAACATCTATTGGGTTGGCGCGTTGCAGATAGGAAGAAGGAAACAACCTCGCCCCGGCGCAGAGGCATTGCGGATTTAGCCCGCGCAGGCGGGCTTTGCATTTCAGAACGGGCATTCATGCTCGGTCGACGCGCCTTGCGTTTGCCGTCCCGTTCGACGCGCCTATCGGAACAAGCATTTTAGCCCGCGCAGGCGGGCTTTACAATTCCTGCCGGGGGTTTCAACCCCTCGGCTGCCAGCATTACAATTCCAGACCGGGTTTCAGCCACGTTCTGCCGTCTATCCCATTCGACGCGCCCTTCGCAAGCGTTTGATTCCGTTAATCGGCAGCCTCGCCAACTCGCTCCGGCAACCTTCCCGTTAGTACGGCGGCGATCGCCTGCTCCCAGACCGGGGCGCGGCCTTCTTCCCAGGCAGCGGCAAAAGCGTCCGCCCCCAAAAGCGAGCGCGCCCGTTCCAACTGCTGCGCGTGCTGCGCTTGCGCGTTGCGGGGCAGCGGCGAACCGATGGTTTCGCGCAGCGCGTCGGCGGCTCCCCACAAACGCGCGGCTCCCTGCGCTTCGCCTTCGGCCAGCGTCACGGCGGCCAGCCCTTCCAAACTTTCCGCAGCCCCTCTCCGGTCTCCCAACTCTCTCTGAATGCTCAGGCTTTCGGCAAAGCGCGCCCGCGCCGTCGCGAAATCGCCCTGCTCGTATGCCGCCTTGCCCAGACCGTTGTGCGCCCAGGCGACGCCCAGCTTGTTGCTCAGTCCCTGCTGGATCGCCAGACTCTCCCGGTGATGCGCGATGGCGGCGGCGTAATCTCCCTGCGCGCCCGTCATATTGCCCAGATGGTGGAGCGTCCAGGCGACGCCCTGCTTGTTGCCGATCTCGCGGAAAATCGCCAGGCTTTCCTCATCGAGCGGTCGGGCGGTTTCGTAATCGCCTTCCGCGCCGTTTACGCTGCCCAGGTGATGGAGCGACCAGGCGGTACCCTGCTTATCCCCCAGTTCCCGGCTGATGCTCAGGCTTTCCGCGTACAGCGCTCTGGCCCCGGCATAATCGCCCTGATCATAGGTTACCTTACCCAGATCGTTGAGCGCCCACGCAATTCCCTGCTTGTCTCCCAAAGTGCGACTAATCGCCAGACTTTCCGCGTATAGCGCTCTGGCCGCTTCGTACTCTCCCTGCTCGCGCAGCACGCTCCCCAACTGGTGTACGGACCAGCCGATTCCCAAATTATTCCCCAGTTCCCGCCAGATCGTCAGGCTTTCCTCATGCCGCGCTCTAGCCGCGCTGTAGTCGCCCCGACGCGAGGCCATGACCCCCAGATGATGCAGCGGCCAGCCCATGCCCTGACGGTTCCCCAGCTCCCGGCTGATTGCCAGGCTTTCCTCATGCAGCGCTCTGGCCGCTTCATAATCGCCCTGGTACTGCGCCAATACCCCGGCCCCGTTCAAGGCTTTGGCCCGCTCTCTGGTTCGCGCGTCCGCCCCTTCGCGCCCCAAAGCCCCGGCTAGAAACGCCCGGCCCTCGCCGTAACGCCCGCGCATCTCCCAGAACCGCCATAAGGCTCCGACAAGGCGCACTCCCGCCCGCGCCCCGCCCGGTTCCGTCCGGCTCCAGACCAGCGCCGCCCGCAGGTTCTCATGCTCGGTTTCCAATTTCGCCAGCCAGATTCCCTGCGCTTCGCAGTTCAATTGCGCTTCCGCCGCCTCCGCCAGCGCCAGGAAGCAGTCCCGATGCCCGGCCTTGACTCGCTCCGCTTCTCCGCTCGCGTCCAGCCTCTCCGCCGCGTACTGACGCACCGCCTCGCTCAACCGATACCGCCCGCTTCCGGTTTCCGCCTGCTCTTTGAACACGAGCAGGGACTTGTCCACCAGCGACGTCATCAAATCCAGAACCTGCCACGCCGCGACATTTTCCCCGGCGCACACCCGCTCCGCCGCTTCCAGGTCGCAGCCGTCCGCAAACACCGACAGGCGCCGCAAAACGGATCGTTCCGCCTCGCTCAACAGCGTGTACGACCAGTCCAGGGTCGCCCGCAGCGTCTGCTGCCGGGGCAGCGCCGCGCGGTTCCCGCCGGTCAGCAGACCCAGTTCGTCGTTCAAGCGCGCCGCGATCTGCTCGACCGTCATGACCTTGACCCGGACAGCGGCCAGCTCGATGGCAAGCGGGATGCCTTCCAGTTGCGCGCAAATTTGCGCGACCGCCCGCGCGTTGCTCCCGGTCAGGGAAAAATTCTTCTGTACCGCCTGCGCCCGCTCGACAAACAGCCGCACGCTCTCATAATCCATCCACGCGCGCTGCGAATCGGTCTTTCCCGACGCTAACAGTTCGTTCTCCGGCGCCGATAACGCGGGAACCGCCCAGGCGGTTTCGCCCAGAATTCCCAGCGGCGCGCGACTGGTGGCTAAAATCCGCAGCCCCGCGCATTCGCGCAGGAGATGGGCCGCAATCTGCGCGCTCGCCTCTAAAAGATGCTCGCAGTTATCCAGCGCCAGCAGCAGCCGTTTTTTTCGCAGATGGTCAGTCACGCTTTCGAGCAGCGGTCGCCCCGGCTCTTCCCGCAATCCCAGCGCGGACGCGATCTGTTCGGCCACCAGCCGCCCTTCCGTCAGCGACTCCAAAGCCACCAGCCACACGCCGTCTGCATACTCTTCCACGCTCTCGGTCGCCACAGCAATTGCCAGCCGGGTCTTGCCGATGCCGCCCGGCCCGGTCAGCGTTACCAGCCGGGCGCGTCGCAGCCGGGCGGCGACCTCGATACGTTCGTCTTCCCGGCCCACCAGATCGGTCAGCGCATGAGGAAGATAGCCCGTGACGGTCGCGGCGGGCGCAGTGACGGCCCCAACGGGAGCCGCGCTCGTCGCGACGACGGCATGTCCCCCGGCCCGCTGCCGCGCCTCGGCCCGCAGGCGCACGTACAGCGCGCTCGTCTGCTCGTCAGGAACCGCCGTCGGATCGTCTTTGTGCAGCGCCTCGACGAATTCACGATACACTTGCAGCGCGGCGTTCCGATCCCCGCGCTTCGCGAGCGCCTCCATCCACCCCCGCCGCGCGGCGTCCCCGATCGGGTCAATGCTGACCGCGCGCTGATAATGACCGACCGCCGCCTCGAAGTCCCCGGCTGCCAGCGCGGAGTCGGCCAGCGTCCGCAGCGCTTGCAGGCAGGCTTGCTCTCGCGCCGCGCGCTCCTGAAAAACCCACTCCTCGGCGCAGCCTTCCAGCAGCGGCCCGCGATACAACGCCGCCGCCTGCTCCAGCGCAGAAGCCTTTTTGCTGGCAATCGCGGCGTCGAAATTCAGGACATCTACCTCCGCCCCCTGCAAATCGAGCCGCAGCGTGTGTCGGTCCGGCGATTGCAGACGCTGGCCCTGGCTCCCCAGCGCCCGCCGCAGCTCGCTCAGGGCCGGACGCAAATTGGCGAACGCCTGGCTCTGGTCCACGTCGGGCCAGAGGGTTCCGGCCAGCCATTCACGCGCGACCGGGCGATCATGACGCAGGGTCAGCAGCGCGAGCAGCCAGAGGGTTTTACGCGAGCGCAGATGGGGCAGCGGCTGGCCCTGCACGAGCGCGTGCAGGGGGCCGAAGAGGGTAAGGGCGAGCGCAGGGGGAGCGGGTTCCGGCACGGTCATGAACTTTACGTTTCCTCGCCGGGACGCGATGATCCCGTACAAAGCCGATCGCACCGAAAAAAACGAAAGAAACAAGCGGGAAATCGAAGCGGAACGCTTTCGCCATAAAATGGGAACCCTGCGGACAATACAATCCTGCAATAATACCCGTGTGTTGAACCAATCATCTCGACGCTCTGAAAAGAAAGGAACGCGCCATGAACCGCCTTCGTTTTGCAGTCGCCCTTGCGCTCGTCCTGGCTTCCATTACAGGAGCCGCTGCCAGCAAGCCGTCCGCGCCAAAGTCGCACGGCAAAGCCGCCCTGCCCGTTATCGTTCTCGTACACGGAGCGTTCGCCGACGGCTCCGGTTGGCGTCAGGTCATTCTGACGCTGGAAAAAGACGGTTACACGGTGATCGCCCCGCAAAACCCGCTCACCTCGCTTGCCGACGACATCGCCACGACCAAGCGCGTAATTGACGCGCAAACGGGGCCGGTCATCGTCGTCGGCCACTCCTACGGCGGCGCGGTAATTACCGGGGCCGCCGCTGGGAACGCCAACGTAAAGGCGCTGGTCTATCTGGCGGCTTGCGCCCCGGACGCCAAAGAAAATCTCGCCGCGCTGGGCGACAAGTTTGCGCCCAGCGCGCTGGCGACGGCGCTGACGCCTGACTCCGCCGGGTTCCTCTTCATCCAGCGGCCCAAGTTCCGCGCGGTTTTCTGCGCCGACGTGTCGGAGGACGAGGCGCGCGTCATGGCCGCCACGCAAAAGCCCCTGGCCGCTGCCATCTTCACGCAGGCGGTCGAGACCCCGGCCTGGAAAACCATTCCCTCATGGTATCTCGTGTCCAAAGACGATCATGCCATCAACCCGGAAATGGAGCGATTCATGGCGAAGCGCATGGGCGCGCATACAACCGAGATCAAGGCGAGCCATGTCGCTTTCATCTCCCATCCCTACGAAATATCCAGATTGATCGAAGAGGCCGCCAGCGCCACCATGAAGTGACCGCGCGCTTCTTGAACCGGCGCGCAAAGCGAACGGGAGACCGCTGTTTCTCGACCGCTCGGTCTCCCGTCCGCAGGAATTGCGCGCTAAATCAGACCCGCCCGCCATTTCGCGCGGCCCTTTCGTGGACGGGACTTCTTGTGAGGAAGGCGGCCCATTCATTGACGGGGCTTCTTGTGAGGAAGCAGGTTCGCATGACCCTCTACCAGAACGTCAGCCGCCAGCCTGCGGCTTTCTACAACCTGTTCGGATATGCGGTGGCGGACTTCGACGCGCTGTATGTCGCGTTTGCCGCCGCGCACGAACGGCGGCTGGCCCAATCGCCGCTGACGCGCAAAAAGGGGACGCCGCGCAAGCGCAGGCCGGGAGCCGGACGGCGTTTCCAACACCCGCTGCGGGATCGGCTGCTGCTGGCGCTGTTCTGGCGGCAGGTCTATCCCACGCTGGAACTATTGGGCTTCTTCTTTGCGCTCGACAAGACCAGCGCGGAAGACAACCTCAAGGACGCGCTGGCGACGCTGGCGACCCTGGCCGGTTTCGCGCCGGAGCCTTTCGCTACGCGGCGCGAAAAACGACGCACGCAGGAACAGGTTCTGGACGCCTTTCCCGATGCCGCGCTCCTCCTGAACGTCCGGGGCGAACCTCGAAAACGACCTACGAACCCGAAGACGCCGCCTCCGTCCGACGACGCGGAGGGTTCTGAAGGCCGCGCCCTGCCAGAAGGCGAACCACCGACGCGCGCGTATTCGGGCCGGACGTTCAGGAGCGGCGTTGCTGCGAAAAAGTCAGAGGCTTATTGCCCCACAAATCTATTGTACCGCGACTTGCCTGCGTTTGACAACGGCGCTACACGCCAACGACGAACGTGAACGGCGCAACGCACGCCAGGCTGAGATAACTCCTTCTCTTACGCGGGTGAACTTACTCCGAGTTTAGGGAGCCGGGCCTGTAGAAGCCCATTCTGAAAGC
Source organism: Chthonomonadales bacterium (assembly GCA_038230115.1). Classification (GTDB taxonomy): domain Bacteria; phylum Armatimonadota; class Chthonomonadetes; order Chthonomonadales; family Chthonomonadaceae; genus JBBRNU01. The sequence continues at coordinate 9,352 of JBBRNU010000073.1, forward strand.
GCGCGTTAGCCGGGCCTGTGAAAGACCGGCAGGGAGGCGAACAAGTTCGCGCGCTTCGCTGGCGTCCTCGCGGACGGGACACGGAGAACAGTTGGACGTTTCGCCATTCGAGCCAATGCGACATTTTGGCGTGAAGGTCTCTGTGTCCCCTCTGTGCCTCGGTGTCTCGGTGGTTCAAACTCTGACGCAGCCACCTGAACGCAACAACCTTCTGGCGTGAAGGTCTTTGCGTCCGCGAGGACGCCCAGCGAAGCGCGCGAACTTGTTCGCCTCCCTGCCGGGTCTTTTATTGGCCCGCACGAAACGACTCGCGTTCCTCTTCTGCTAGAGCGAATGCGACGGCCTGCTCCCAGGTCAGCGCGCGGCCTTCCTCCCAGGCGGCGGCGAAAGAATTTTCACTCAGAGCCAGGCGAGCCAGTTCCACCTTCCGCTCATAGTTATCGCGACCGCCGGGAGGCAGGACTGCGCCGACGCTTTCGCGCAGCGCAGACGCCGCCCCCCACAATCGGGCGGCTTCCTGCGCCAGAGCCTGCGCCTGCATCACGGCGGCCAGCCCTTCCAAACTTTCCGCCGCGCCGCGCTTGTCTTGCAGTTCCTCCAGGATGCGGATGGCCTCGGTATAGAACGTTCGCGCCGAAGCGACACGCCCCTGCTCCAACGCGACGCGGCCCAAACCATTGAGCGACCAGCCCGCGCCCTGCCGGTTGCCAAGTTCTCGAAAGATTGCCAGCCCCTCTTCATACAGGGTTCGGGCCGCGTCATAATCGCCCTTTTCCTGGATTACCCCGCCCAGATTTTGAAGCAGCACGGCAGCCCCGTGCCGACTGCCCAGTTCCCGGAAGATCGTCAGACTTTCTTCGTACAGAGTCTGGGCCGTGTCGCGACGCCCCTGCGCTCCGGCCAAATCGCCCAGATCGTTGAGCGCCCAGGCAACCCCCTGCCCGTTCCCCAATTCCCGGAAAATCGCCAGGCTCTCATTCTGCAAAGACCAGGCGGTCACGAAATCGCCCTGCCGCCCGGCCACATTCGCCTGACGGTGGAGCGACCAGGCGACGTTCTGTCGGTTGCCCAACTCCCGGAAGAACGCGACACACTCCGCATACAGCGCCTGCGCCTTGCCATAATCGCCCTGCTGTCCGGCCATGTTCCCTAGATGATGGAGCAGCGAGGCGGCGCCGTACCGGTCGCCCAGTTCCCGGAAGATCGCCAGACTTTCTTCGTACAGGGTTTGGGCCGTGTCGCGACGCCCCTGCGCTCCGGCCAAATCGCCCAGATCGTTGAGCGCCCAGGCGACCCCCTGCCCGTTCCCCAATTCCCGGAAGATGGTCAGGCTTTCCTCCAGCAGCGACTGGGCTGCCGGATAGTCGCCCTGATAGTAGCTCAGCGCTCCCGCCCCGTTCAAGGCTCTGGCCCGCTCCTTCGTTCGCCCGCCCGCCCCCTCCCGCGCGAGCGCTTCGGAAAGGAAGGCCCGTCCTTCGCTGTAATGCCCGTGCATCTCCCAAAATTTAGCCAATGCGCCCGCCAGTTGCAGCCCTGCCTTCGCCCCGTTCGCCTCCGTCTGGCGCCAGCTCAGGGCGGCGCGCAGGTTGGCGCGCTCGACCTCAAGACGCTCCAGCCACACGCCCTGATCGCTCCCCGCCAATCCCGGCGCGGCCTCTTCCGCCAGCCGTAAAAAGTAGTCCTGATGCCGCGCTTTGACCCGCTCGGTCTCGCCGCGCGCCGCCAATTTCCCGGCCCCGTACTGCCGTACCATTTCCAACAGACGGTAACGCCCTCCCGTTTTCCGCTCCTCGAACGCCACCAGAGACTTGTCCGCAAGCGAGGCCAGCAAGTCCAGAACCTTCCCCTTCTCGCTATCGGAGGCGGAACCCGCCTGCTCCGCCGCTTCCAAACTCCACCCTTCCGCAAACACCGACAAGCGCTCCAGCAACGCTCCCTCTTCCTGGCTCAACAGCGCGTAAGACCAGTCCAGCATTGCCCGAAGCGTCTGCTGACGCGACTGCGCCGTGCGGCTGCCGCCGGTGAGCAGATTCAATTCGGCGTCCAGACGGCTTGCAATCTGCTCCGCCGTCATCGCCTTGACGCGGGCTGCCGCCAGTTCGATAGCGAGCGGAATTCCTTCCAGATGCGC
>JBBRNU010000074.1:0-11471 GCA_038230115.1 Chthonomonadales bacterium
ATCGACAAGGTGCTGGCCAGGATCGTGGTCATGGCGAAGAAGCTGTTTGGAGCGGTGAAGGCGGGGGCCAAGAAGCTGCTGCAGTGGTGGAAGAAGAAACTGGCCTTCACCGGCGGCGGAGAGTCTCACGCGCTTGACTTTCAGGGCGAGGAAAAGAGCGCCCAGCTGATGGTGAACTCAAAGAAAAAGCCGGTGGCCGAATTTGTGCTGGACTTCGTCGATGTCAAGGGCAGCGCGGCTGAGCAGGCGCAGGCCAAGGCCTGGGACGTCAAGATCACGGCCACGCAAAAGAAGCTGGCTGCGGCCAAAGATGACAACGACGAAGCCAAATTGGAGAGTCTGTCTGCGGTGCTGGACGGCCAGCTCGAATCGCTGAGCCTGGTCCTGCAAGGCCTGCTCAACAAGGGTGCAAGCCTGGGCGGCCCGGACAACCCGCTGCTGATCGATTACCCGAAACGTCGCGCCAGCGCGTATCCCGTCATCTATGCCGGTCCGCGCGTGGGCGAGGGCTTGCGGGTCGCGCGGAGGAACCAGCAGGCCCGTTTCGCCTTCCAAAACGAACTCCGGGACGCCGCCCGCCCGCGTCGAGACAATCGGTTTCGCCATCGCCATGCCTTCCAGCGCCACTAGCCCGAACGGCTCTTCCCAGCTCGGCATGGCGACCATGTCCGCCGCCGCCATCAGGCCGGGCAGGTCGGGATAATAGCCCGCCAGCCGCACCCGATGCCCCACGTTTTTGGCCGCGATTCGCGCTTCCAGCAGGGAGCGCATCGAAACCTCCGCGCCCTCATGCATCGTCTGCTCGTCGCCGCCCGCAATGACAAAATGCGCGTCCGGGCGGGTTCGCAGGATGATTTCGGCGGCGTCAATCAAATCGTCCTGCCCCTTGTACGGGTTCAGGCGGCCTGCCATCACGACGAGCGGCGTGTCCGGCGCAAGTCCCAAATCCTGCCGCGCCGCGACCCCGGAATATGTCGGGTCATAGCGCTCGATCTGAATCCCGTTCATTACTTTTGTGATGCGGTCAGGACTGGCGGCATGCGGCGCGATGTGGCGGCGCAGATAATCGCTGTGAACGTGGATGCGGCGCGCCTGCTTCAGCGCCCAGCGGTTGCCGCGTCCGCCCAGCGGATAAAAGGGGTAAGCGGAGTTGAGGACGAAGGGAACGCCCGTCACCCGCGACACGAGCGCGGCCTGCTTCGTAACCAGCGTGCGGTCAATCGTGTAGAGAACGTCAATTTTTTCGCGGCGGACGAGCGCGATCAGCCGGGGCAGCGACTGCGCGAATTCGACCATTCGCTTGCGCCGGTTATCGCCGTCCGGGCGCGCGTCCAGCCCGCCCATCTCCATCGGAATGACGCGAACCTGGGGCAGCGCGCACAACTTTTCGTAAGTTTTGCCGCGCGGCACGGAAACGGCGGTCAGCGTAAAATCTTCCGGCGCGAAGTTCGCCAGCGCCAGCAGCATCGTATTGATGTCGCCCTCAATTTTGTCGGAAGCGTTCAGGGTCAGCAGGCGTGGCGGCAAAAGTTTGCTTTCTCCATTCGATTCAAGGGGCGAAAAGGGCGAAAACCGGGTCGGCGACAATGTTTTCGGGAGCGGTCTCGGAGCTTGTGCGGGCTGAAAACGCGCTTTGCCTCGTCTGTCTTCGTAATCTAAAATCTTTTGGCGGAGCGACCTTGTGCATTGCAGGCTACGAAGGTGATCTGTGCGTTTCAGGGCGGGGATTTATTCCCGTTCTTTCTGCACCTGATTTTTTACACATTCTCCAGCGCCGCGCGCGTTTCCTACGCCACGAAAAGTTCCTACGCCGCCTGCCGCAGATTCAAGCGCTGGCGAACGTAGCCGACCACTTTGCTTTGCTCGTCCGGCGTGAGAACGCGCAGACGCCAGGTCAGGAAAACGAAAACCGCGATTCCCAGCAGGGCCGGAAAGAGAACGAACCACCCGCGCGTCAGCCACATCACCGCTGACATCGCCAGCGTCGCCGCGAACGCCCGCCCGACCCGATTCATGACCTCGGCGTTGAACGGGTTGATTTTGAGCAGCATGATCGCCGAAATCGCCGCACACCCCTCGGCCAGCACGGTCGCGCTCACCGCGCCAACTACGCCGTTGTGCAGCGTCCGCAGGGTCAGGGGGATCAGCAGGCTGCTGAACAGAGCGTACAACCCAACCGTTCCCATGTAGAAAAGCGTCCAGATCGCCGCGCGGCCCTGCGCCACCAGAAATTGGTACATGGTCGTGACGATGTACATCGGAATCAGGGCGAAGGCGAAAACCTCAAGCGCGACCGGCAGGGTCGTGAACATGCGGGGGCCGTACAGCAGATGACAGAGCGGCGCGGCCAGAAAAATCATCATCGCCGTGACCGGCAGGCCCAGAATAATCAGCAGGCCCAGAACGTGCGACTGCGTGCGGCGAAATTCCTGCGGGTTCACTTCCGCCAGACGCGACATCGCGGGCAGCATGGCATACCCGATGACAGTTGGCACGAACAGAAAGGTTCCAAACAAGCGCGACGCCTGCGCGTGCGCGCCGACCGTCGCGTCGTTAGTATAGTGCCGCAGCATGAACGTGGTCGTGGCGGCGTACATTGCGCCGATGAAATTTGTGGCGACGAATGGCAGCCCGCCCATCACCAATAGTTTCCAGGCCGCCACGTCAAACGACGGGCGTATGCTGATGCGCTGCCGCACCCAGGCCATTCGCACCAGCAGGATGGACAGGGCGACGGTGGAGTTCGCGATAATCAGCGCCATCGGCCCGTAACGCAAAAACGGCAGGACGAGAATGGGCGTCAGCGTCGGCAGAAAATCCAGCGCGGACACGCGCTTGGCGTGTTCCCAACCGGCCTGCACGGAACGCAGCAGCTCGAGAAAGCCGCCGGAAAACCCTAACAGGATAGACCAGGTTCCCAGCCGCCAGAGTTCCGGGCTGGGATGGATGAGAGACAGCGCGAGAAAGGAGGCGGCGACGCCCGGAATGTGCAGAGCCAGACGCAGGCCGATGCAGGCCCGCAGCAGCCGCTCGGCCTGGTTCGGGTTGCGGCCCACTTCCTTGACGAGAATGCTTTCCAGCCCGCAGCCCAGAATGGTTCCCAACGGCATGAACGCCGCCCCCAGCACAGCGAGTTCGCCGACCGCTGTTTCCCCCAATGCGCGCGGAATGATCGAGATGGTCAAAAACGAAATGACCCACCCGGCAATCTGCGACAGCATATAAAAGGAGGCGTTTTCGGCGATCCGCTTGTACGAGACGGTTTTCGCCGGTTCCGACGCGGCGAGGGTATCGTTCGCGTCGGCAGGTTCGTCGGCGGGAATTTCTGTGGGCATGAAAACTTTCTTGGCCGGTGTCTGGGAATTCGGGACTAGGAAAGCCCCGTTAGGTCACGGTCGGCGGGGTCACGGTTATAAAAACCGCGCCTGACGAGCCTGCGGCTAACCGTCCTTCGGGACGGAAAGGCCACTCTATTCGAAAGTTTTCCTATGGCTGCATGTCGCGTCCGCGAGGACGCTTGGCGAAGCTTTCCTGACGGGGCTTTCATAGCTCCGGCAATGTTTTTGCGCGTCAGACTGTTAGAATCGTTTCTTTATCGGCAGAATCGCGGCGAAAATTAATCCGCGGGCGAGGCGTGCAGCTCTTCCGGCGTGACGCGGGCGGTTCCCAATTTGCCGACGACGACGCCCGCCGCCCGGTTCGCGATGCGCGCCGCCTGCTCCAGCGAAGCGCCCGCCGCCAGCGCCAGAGCGAGCGTGCTGACGACCGTATCGCCCGCGCCGGTCACGTCGTATACGGCCCGCGCGACGGTGGGAATGTGGATCGGCGCGGCCCCCTCTTTCAGCAGCGACATCCCTTCGGCCCCGCGCGTCATCAGCAGCGTGGTTCCTTCCAATTGCTGCAAAAGCAGGTCGGCGACGATCAGCACGTCTTCGGTGTTATGAATTTCGCGGTTCGTGGCGCGTTCGGCCTCATGCACGTTGGGCGTAATCACGGTCGCGCCACGATATTTGGCGTAGTTCGTCCCCTTCGGGTCCACAATAACCGGCTTGCCCGCGTCGCGCGCCAGTTCCATAAAGCACTGCGCCAGCTGCGGCGAAACCATGCCTTTACTGTAATCGGAAAGAATGCAGGCTCCGACGGAGGGCATCATTTGCGCGGCCCAGCGCAGAAGCGCGTTTTCCAGGTCGCCGCTCAAGGCCTCGCGCGTTTCCGAGTCCACGCGCACCATTTGCTGGCTGTGCGCCACGATGCGGGTTTTGGTCGTGGTCGGGCGGCTCGCGTCGGCCAGCATCCCTTCCGTATCCACGCCCGCCTCGTGCAGCACGTCGCGCAATTGACTGGCCGAAAAATCCTGCCCCACGGCTCCACCCAATAGCGCGTGTCCGCCCAATCCGGCCACGTTCGCCGCGACGTTGGCCGCGCCGCCCGGCGCATAGGTGCGGCGCGAACATTCGACGACGGGAACCGGGGCTTCCGGCGAAATGCGCCGCACCTCGCCCCAGACATACTCATCGAGCATCACGTCGCCCACAATCATAACCTTCGCGCCCGCAAAAGCGGCGATGATCCCGCCGTCCACTTTGTTATCCACGTTATCCATTAGCGTTTATTCTCCCGCCCTTCCCATCCTGCGCCGCCTGCCGTCGCTTCGTTCCAAGCGCGTTTCAACCTGATTGCGCTGGCCCGAAATTCGCCCCGTCCCTGCGCTCGCTTCCGCTTTTCACCCAATTTTCACTCAGCCGCGCTTCTTTCAACTCGATCGACTCTTTCAACGCCGCGCGTTTCAGGCAGCGCCGCCCATTTCAGTCGAAGAGAACGGCTTCCACGATTTCGCAGAAAATGTGTTCGATTGCCAGATGACATTCCTGAATGCGCGCCGTGTTGCGGGAGGGGACGACGAGGGCGACGTCGGCGGTTTCGGCCAGGGCGCCGCCGGTTCCCCCGGTCAGGCCAATCACGATCATGCCCAGATCGTGCGCCGCTTTTACGGCTTCCAGCACGCTCGGCGAGCGCCCGCTCGTGCTGATGGCGATGAGAACGTCGCCTGCCTGCCCCAGCGCGCGGACTTGCCGGCTGAAAACTTGCTCGTAGCCATAGTCATTGCCGATGGCGGTGAGGGCCGACGTGTCAGTCGTCAGGGCAATCGCCGGAAGCGGAATCCGCTCCTTGACAAAGCGCCCGACGAACTCCGCCGCGATGTGCTGCGCGTCCGCCGCGCTGCCACCGTTGCCCAGCAGCAAGAGTTTGTGGCCGTCCTGAAAGCAGCGGCACAGCGCCTGCGCGCCCTCGTTGATGGCCTCGGCGCACTGGGTGATGAGGGTTTCGCGCAGTTCGACGCCCTCGCGCAGGGAACAGATAACGTGTTCGATGCTCATGGCTTGCATTGTACCTTATCGGGAATCCTGCATCGGGATACTGCACGGATGCATGGAGGCATTTGCGTGAATGATACGTGAATGAAAAGCGGGACGCGGGCGGGGCGGCGGGGACAGGCAGGAAAACGAGGATCGCTTTCGTTTCCGGCCCGCCCCCGCCGCGCTCGCCTCCCGGCGCTTACGTGGTTTGGGGCGGAATGAACTCGTCGGGAACGCGCTCCACATCCTCCACCATCGGCTCGCCCAGCCGGGCCAATTGACGCTCGACGCCTTCCACCACCATCGCGGGCGTGATGCGCTTCATGCATTCGCGGTCGAAGTCGCAGACGTTTTCCTGCCAGCAGGGAGAACACGCCAGCCGGGTCACAATGTTTTCGTTGGCCGAGTAGCCGGACTGATGCGGCAGCTCCTTCCCGCCGTAGACAATGACTCCGCGCGTATCTACCGCCCGCGCCAGATGCATCTGAAAACCGACCTGCCCCAGAAAAACGTCGGAATTTTTGATAATGGCGGCGGCTTCGCGCAGCGAGGTCTTGCCTCGCAGGTCCAGCGCGCCTTCCAGCGGCGGATCGTAGGGCGAGCCGATCTGCACGAAGTTGACCCGGCCCTTGAGCGCGTTCACGACGGCCTGAAAGCGGTCGGAGTACCACTGCTTGTTCATATGCAGGTAGCGGGCGGTCGTCCCCGAACTCTGGATCGCCACCTGATGCGAGACCAGTTTGCCGCGCTCGATTTCGTCGGGAGTCAGGTTGAGATAGGGACGCAGAACCACCTCGCCGGTAACGCCGACCAACTGGCACATGCGCGTGATGATGTGGCAGGGCGGCGGCAGATAGTCCAGAGAGGTCGGGTCTTCTTTCCAGATGATGTACATCGGGTAGATCGCCTCGCCCTTGAGCTTCTGCGTCCACCACTTCAGCCCGAAGGTGTTGGGAACCACGCGGTCTACGTCCCGGTTGCCCTCGAAGAGTTCTTCATAGGCCGAGCGCATCCAGATATTGCGGGTATGTTCGGGGTCTCGCTTGCGAAGCTCGCGCAAGACGACGGTGCAAAGCAGTTCGTCGCCGATGCCGCCATCATAATACAGCAGCAAATCGGGGCGTCCATAGCGGGCAATCGTGACACTGCTGCGGGCCATTTGCGTGACGCGCTCATACGCCCAGCGTGGGCCATGTCCGCCGGGTCGCGGCCCGATCAAAGGTTTTGGCCCTACTGGTTTCGGCGGCTGTGGCGGCTTTTTTGACGTCAGGGTTTCGGTCGCCATGATCTACTCTCTTTCTTGCTTGACCGGCCCGGAGAAAATCAACCCTGGGAATTGGGCGTTCGCCGAACCTTCCGTGTCTTCGATGCTGCAAATAAGGGCTTTGAGGCCGTGAATTACCCTCCGACGACGGTGAGGGAAGGCTTGTGCGTTTGGGCCGCCAGGGTTTCCACGGCTTCGATGACCATGCGGGGCGGCAAATCTTCCATACAAAGAATGCGCGGCTGCGCGCAATCGGTGCGAAAGGCGGGGATCGGGCTGCGATGATGGCAGCCGAAGCAGGGCAGGCCGGTCAGTCCGACGCCAACGCTCAGGCCGTCGAGCGGCAGGCGCGTGTGCGGCAGAACCGGGCCGAAGATGGCGACAGCGGGCGTTCCCACCGCGCCCGCCACGTGCAGCAGGAGCGAATCCACGCACAGCAGGAGACTGCAGCGCTCTAAAACCGCCGCTGTTTGCTTGATGTCGCCCTGGTTTATCAGGTTCACGTCCAGTCCGACGGCGTTGTCGGGGTCGGTTCCGAATTCGATGATGCGGGCGTTATAGCGGGCGGCGAAATGTTCCAGCGTGGCCCGGAAATTCGCCAGCGGCCAAATACGGTTTTTCCAGGTCGCCTGCGTGTGGACGCCGATAATCAAGTCGTCTTCGCGCAGCCCGTTTTCCTGAAACACGCGCTCGGCCCACGCGCGATGCCCGCGATCCAGGGTCAGAATCGGCTGCTTATCGGTCAGAATGACGCCCGCCGACTTTGCGTAAGCGTCCAGGATGTGCATTTCCGGGTCGTACTCGTACCACAATTCGAACGTTCGGTCGAAGCGGCGACCCGTGAGCCGCGTGCGGTTCACGACGATTTCGTCAATATCGGGGTTCCCGGCCAGGACTTCTTCGCCGCGCCAACTCGTGGCGAAGGTCAGATGCGCGTCGGGATGGCGGCGTCTGATCGCGCGCACAATCGGCGTTGTCAGCAGCACGTCCCCCATCGCCTCTTCGCGCACGACGAGCAGGCGCAGTTTACGCTTGACGAACGGCCATTGCCGCTGCCATTGCAGCGACTGCCAGGGGCGCAGGAGCGCGTTTCTGCCGAGCGAAACGGCCCGGCGCGCTTTTTGTACGAGGCGATTATTCATGGGCGAATGTTACGCGATTGCAAAGGTAAAGAGTTCGGACGAACCGCATGTCGAAAACGTCAGCGCTGGAACGATTGGACATAGTTGCGGGCCGCCTGGCTCGCCTGCTGCGCGGCGCGGGGCCACTGGCGATGGGCCGCGCTGTCTTTGGCCCAGGACAGCCAGAGCGCTGTCATCTGCTGCCGCCACAACTGCCAGCCCTGTCCCGCCACGCGGCGCTGTTCCGGGCTGGCGTCCGGGGAAGCGACCAGTTTGCGGCGCACGACGACTTCGGTTTGCGTCATGCGCGACGCCTGTTTCGACGTGTTGCTGTCGTGCTGTCGGAAGCCCAGCACGACGCGGTTCACGAAAGCCAGGTCGCCGTGCTGCGTCAGCCGCAGCCACAGGTCGTAATCGTCGCAGGGCGCGGTTTCGCTGTCGAGCGGCCCGATCAATTCAAGCGCGCTGCGCCGAATAATGGCCTGACCGGGCGTATAAATGCGGTTCACGACGGCCAATACTGCAAACGTCGTCGGCCATTCGAGCGGCCATGCCACGAGTTTCCCGTTGACGGCCCCCTGTCGGTCGCGCGTCCATTTTTCGGCCTCTCCTTCGCGGCAGGGGTCGCCCGCGCCGTCAATGAAGCGGGCCAATCCGTGCGCGCCCGCCATATCGGGCTGCGAGTCCAGCAGGGTCGTCAGCGTCGCGAGCGAGTCCGGCTCCCACAGGTCGTCATGATCCAGAAAGGCGATGTAGCGCGACAACGGGTCGGCCAGCGTCAGACCCAGATTGCGGGCGGCGGCGACGTTGCCATTGGCCTGCCGCGCGACGCGAATGCGCGAATCGCGCGCGGCGTAGCGGGCGGCAATCGCGGGCGTGTCGTCTTTCGAGCCGTCGTCCACGACAATCAATTCCCAATCCTGAACGGTTTGGGCCAGAACGCTTTCGATGGTCGCGCCCAGATATTTCGCGCCGTTATAGGTGGGAATTATGATAGAAGTTTGCATTGGTTTCTTTTCCTCACGCGATATGCGCTCTAATACGCGGGCAGTTCAAAATCGTGCGCGTCCCTGTCGCGGTTTTCGAGCCATTCCGTGCTGGACAACACCTGCAAAACAAAAATAACAAGCGTTGATTATTCAACGTGACAAAGACCGACGAACCTACGATGACGGCGCGACCGGCGAGCTGCTGTCGTTCAGCGCGACCGGCGCGGCGCTGTCGTTTAACACGACGGCATGAGCGGGCGAACCGATGACCGCGCCGAGCGCCGCGCCGTAGCAGGCCAGGTACTGCTCGACCATCCGCTCCAGCGAATAGTGCGCGGCAGTCTCGCGGGCGCCTTTGGTCAGGCAGGCGCGCAGGGTTGGACTGTCGAGCAGGCGGCGCAGCGCGAGCGTTTGCGCTTTGATATCGCCGACGGCGGTCAGCAGAGCGTTTTCGCCGTTGACCAGCGCCTCGTCGTTGCCCGGACACTGCGTGCTGAGAATGGGACAGCCTGCAGCGAGGGCTTCCAGAACCGCCAGACTGAAGTTTTCCGATTCGGTCGGCAGCATCCAGACGGTCGCCGCCGCGAGCCAGTCGGCCACGTTGTTCCGGTAGCCCGCGAGGTGAATGCGCCCGTCAAGACCGGTCGCGTGCGCCGCCTGACGCAGTTCGTTTTCGAGAGAGCCGCGGCCCGCGAAAACAAGATGGACATCGGGAAATTCAGCCGCCACGTTTTCAAAAGCGCGCAGGGCGTCGAGCGGGCGCTTCTGCGCTTCCAGCCGCGAGGAAAAGACGACGAGCGGCGTCTGCGGGGCCACGTTCAACGCGCGCCAGACCAGCGCCGGGTCGCCGCCCGCAAAATGGGCGACGTTGACGCCATTGTGGATGGTTTGTACGCGCGTGTCCTGAACCCCGTAACGGCGCTGCGTGCGGCTGCCGTGCTGCGAGGGGCAGAAGACGCAGTGCATTCGCCGCGCCACTGCCGACGCCCAGAAGCGCGCCCGCATTTCGCCGGGCTGCAAGTTGGCGTAGGGGCTGTGGAGCGTGGCGAAAGCGCGCGGCAGGCGCAGCAGTTCCATCGCCAGCATGACGGAGCGCGGCAGGCAGACGTCGCCCGTATGAAAGTGCAGCAGACTGCCGCGATGCGCCTGGAGATAAGGCAGAAGATGCGGCAGGCTCTGGCGGGACTGACCGTCGGCGCGCAGCCATTCCAGACGTTCGAGGGGGATGCCGTATGCCTGAGCGCGCACGGCCAGTTCGAGGGTGGAATCGAGGGCAGGAACCGCGATTTTGGCGCGCAGCCCTCTGGCCGCCGCGCCCGCCGCGAGTTCCAGCATTTGCAGCGCGTCGCCGCCATGCCCGAAAACAAGCCCAAGATAGAGTATGTCGGTTGTACGTTTCAAACGCGAGTTCCCCAGATGCCAGCGGCGGCGACAGAATAAGAAAACGCCGACTGAAAGAGAGTTCGGAGTCTGGAAGTGCAACCCCAAAGCCGGTTTAGGACGCGGCTTTGTCAACAACGCTGTCTTGCGGGGTTTACGAATTGTCATTGCGAGGCCGGAGCGCCATTCCGCCGCGCGCCTAGTTTTGTTTTGCCGGGTCAACCCTGTTAATGCAAGTTGCGTGCCAAGTGAAGGACATATTCTCCCCCCAATGGCGTTGATTCAAACAAATCGTTTTTTATAGTCAAATTGTGTCATGTTGCCGCTTCCGGCGTGGAAACTATAAGTTGAAAATACCCGAAATATCCGAAAAAATGCGAGACGCAGGTCGCCCGACATAATTTTTTAAAGAACCGCCAATTTGAATGGGGATGGTGAGAAAGGAGACCGGGCAAGTAAAATGCGGGGCGCACCCGCAAATTCGCTGGACTTGCGGCAGGCGTATGACTCGTCTCCGATTGCTCCGGGTCAATCCAACCGCACGATGCCGCGCTTGTGGGCGGTCGTCACGGCCTGCGTGCGGTCGCTGACGCCCAGTTTGCTCAGAATGTTGTTGACGTGCGCCTTGACCGCGCTTTCCGTGATGAACAGGGAGTCGCCGATTTTCAGGCTGCTTTTGCCCGCCGCCATTGCCCGCAGCGCTTCAAGTTCGCGTGGCGTGAGCGGGCGCGTTCCCATGCGCGCGACCGGTTTGGCGGCGCCTTCGGCGGGATAGTGCGTTTGCCCGGCGTGAACCATTCGCACGGTTTGCAGCAATTCTTCGCGCGGCCTGGCCTTCAGCAGATACGCTTTGGCTCCGGCGCGCAGCCCGCGATAGGAAAATCTCGTTCTGACGGCGTATCGCGCGCGAACGATTTGGGGTTATTTTGGGGTTATAGTGGAAGTCGCAGAAGTTATTAGAGAACGGTTTCGAGGAGCGGAGTCCAAACTTCGCCGTTGGAGCCGCGCTTTATTCCTTCTGTTGTTTGCTGTCAGGATATTTTTGTTTTGTTTCCCTCGTTGTTTTTTGACGGGGGATTTTTTCCTGCGAGGGCAGCGGCGAGCGGAAAGCGGGAAGCGGCGTCAGGGAGCCGGCGCGAACGAGACGCGCGCCTGCGCCCCGCCGCTCGTCCGGTTTTGATAGCGCGCCTCGCCGCCCAGGTCGTAGCGGCTCAGGCTGTCCACCCGTTCCAGGCCGGCGCTGCTGGCGCGAATCGGGTCGAAGTCGGGGGCGAAGCCCGGCCCGTCGTCGCACACCTCCAGAACGGCCCGGTCGTCGCGCGTTTCAAAGGTGATTTCGATTTTGCCCCGCCCATGCTTC
>JBBRNU010000075.1:0-11459 GCA_038230115.1 Chthonomonadales bacterium
ACGTCCGTAAAACTCAAGCGCGCGTCCGCCGCTTCCGGGCAAAGGATCGGCCACGTATGGCTGCCCGGCACGACCTGCATACAGCCGTTCGCCGCATCGCAGGCGTCCAGCGCCAGCCACGCCGCCATGCAAGTTCCGGGCCGAACCTGCAAATAAAAATTATCCTGATGCAGCGCCTGTCCCCGCGCGCCCGGCGGCTTGAAATACAACATCGTCTGCACCGCAATCGGTTCCACGCCCAAAAACTGCGTCAGGTAATGATTCAGGCGCGCGTCGAGCAGCCAGCGCAGACTGGTTTCGTCCCACCGGTGCATATGAATCATGCGCGGATAGCGTTTCAGCGGGTCGTCGCTCCCGATGTCGCTCCCAGCCATGTCGAGAGGATACGCCCCGCGCGCCCGCAGCGCCATGAAGTGATCGCGATAGGCCGCGATTTCATCCGGGGAAAACAGCCCGCGCACGACGACATAGCCGTTCTGCGCGTAGGCGTCCCGATACGCCCGGTCAGCGGTCAGGTCCGGTTCTTGCGTTAGCGCGGTCATAGATGTGGTTCCTCCGGTTCAACTTCAACGCGCGCGGCTCCGGCGGCTCATTTCGTCCCGTCGCGCCTGCCGTCTTTATACCCCGTTTTGCGTTCGGCGTGAAGCGCGCAGGCGAAATTTTCATTCCGACCGCTTCGCTTGCGCGCCGTTTGGTAAATTTACGCGGCTCCCCTTGCTTTTGTCGCGCCGCGTGGTGTAGAATCAACAGCGGATGTTAGCGCTCTCAGACCGCGAGCGCCAATGCATGATTTTGGCCCGATGGCCCCGCGTTTGCGCGCCGCTTCCCTAAACGATACGGGCGCGAGCGCGAAGACGCGCGATCTGTTTCCATGTTTTCCAACTCGTTTGCAACGCATTCCCTGAACAAAGGAGGTTCCGTAATGCCTACGCTGAAACCGCTGAACGACCGCATTGTGTGCAAGGCTGTCAGTCCCGAAGAGAAAACTTCCGGCGGCATCATTCTTCCCGACGCCGCGCAGGAAAAGCCCCAGATGGCCGAAGTGCTGGCCGTCGGCCCCGGCAAAACCCTCGACAACGGCAAGATCGTAACCCTGGAAGTCAAGCCCGGCGACCGCATTCTGTACTCGAAGTACGGCGGCACGGAAGTGAAATTGGGCGTGGACGAGTACATCGTGCTGCGCCAGGACGACATTCTCGCGATTCAGGAATAGCGCGTTTATTCTCGCCATGCCGAGTCAGGGACGTCTTGCTTGGATGGAATGCAACCCCTGGCTCCTCACGCGAAGGAGTTTTTTGATTTATGGCTGCTAAGATTATGCTGTTTGAGGAAGAGGCGCGACGGGCGCTGGAACGCGGCGTCAACACGCTCGCCGACGCCGTGAAAGTGACCCTGGGGCCGCGCGGACGCAACGTCGTGCTGGAAAAGAAGTTCGGCAGTCCGAGCATCATCAACGACGGCGTCACGATCGCCAAAGAAATTGAAGTGGACGATCCGTTTGCCAACATGGGCGCGCAACTCGTTCGCGAAGTCGCCAGCAAGACCAACGACGTTGCCGGGGACGGCACGACGACCGCGACGGTTCTCGCGCAGGCGATGGTAAAAGAAGGCCTGAAGGCGGTCGCGGCGGGCGCAATGCCGCTCGTCGTGAAGCGCGGCATTGACCAGGCGGTCGCGGCGATTGTGGCGCAGATCAAGGCCAACGCCACCAAAATCGAGGGCAAGGCCGCCATCGCGCAGGTCGCCACGATTTCCGCCAACGACGCCACAATCGGCGAAATGCTGTCCGAAGCGATGGAGCGCGTCACAACCGACGGCGTGATCACCGTCGAGGAAAGCAAGGGAACCAGCACGCAGCTGGAAGTCGTGGACGGAATGCAGTTCGACAAGGGCTACATCTCGCCCTACTTTGTCACCGACGCCGAGCGCATGGAGGTCGTGGTCGAGGACGGCTATATTCTCCTTTATGAGAAGAAGATCAGCGCCGTCGCCGACCTGGTTCCTGTTCTGGAGAAAATCTCGAAAACGGGCCGCCCGCTCGTCATCATCGCCGAGGACGTGGACGGCGAGGCGCTGGCTCTGCTCGTGGTCAACAAGCTGCGCGGCAACCTGAACACGGTGGCGGTCAAGGCTCCCGGCTTTGGCGACCGGCGCAAAGCCATGATGGGCGACATCGCGGCCCTGACCGGCGGCAACTTCCTGACCGATGACCTGGGCCAGAAGCTCGAAAACGTCACGCTGGAAGACCTGGGCGCAGCCAAGCGCATCGTCATCACCAAAGACGAGACCACGATTATAGATGGCGCGGGCGACACGGCGCAGATTCAGGGCCGCATCGGGCAGATCAAGCGCCAGATCGAAGATACGGAAAGCGAATACGACCGCGAGAAACTGCAGGAGCGGCTGGCGAAGCTTTCCGGCGGCGTGGCCGTCGTGCAGGTAGGCGCGGCGACCGAAACCGAACTGAAAGAGAAGAAAGCGCGCATTGAGGACGCCATGCACGCGACTCGCGCCGCGGTCGAAGAGGGAATCGTGCCGGGCGGCGGCGTGGCGCTCATCAACGCCCTTTCCGCGCTCGACGGATTGAACCTGGACGGCGACGCGCAGATCGGCGTCAACATCGTGCGCCGCGCGCTGGAAGAACCGGCCCGCCGTATCGCTGAAAACGGCGGCATGGAAGGCAGCGTCGTCGTGAACCGCATCAAGGAAATGCCCAAAGGCAGCGGCTACAACGCCGCGACCGAAACCTTTGAAGACCTGGTGGCGGCGGGCGTCGTGGACCCGGCCAAAGTGGTTCGCACCGCGCTTCAGAACGCGGCTTCCATCGCCGGGCTGATCCTGACGACGGAATGCCTCATTTCCGAGAAGCGGGAACCGGCGGCTCCCGCAGGCGGCGGGGGCGGAATGCCCGGCGGCATGGGCGGGATGGGCGGCGGCATGGGCGGCATGTACTGATCTCGCGCGCCGACTGCTTGTCCTTATCGAAAAAAGCCCCTTCCCGTAACTGGGAAGGGGCTTTTTTTGCGTGAAACCGGGTTTGCCGCGCTCCGAGCCAGGGCAAAAATAGGGGCAGGACGGACGATGCATAGCGGACGATGCAGGGCAGGGCTTGCCCTGCCCCTACGAACGCTTTGACAAGTCGCTACGGCTTCTTTACCTGAAGGCGCAGGGTGGCCGATTTCAGGCCGGGGGCGCTGACCGTCAGCGTGGACGCGCCGGGCTGCTCGCCCGCCTGCACGACCGCCAGGCACAGGCCGTGATAGGCTTTGCGCGACGAGGCTTTGTCCGGCTCGTGGCTGCTCGCGTCGCCGTTGCCCACGCCCGCAATCGTCGCGCTCCCCTCCACCTGAAACGTCACCTGATTGTCGGCATACGGCACGACGCGCCCCCTGTCATCCAGCAGCGACACGGCGACCATCGTCACGTCTTCGCCATCGGCGTTGAGCGCGGTTCGCTCTGTGGACAGCTTGATTTGCGTGGCGGCTCCCGTCGTTTCCACGATGTCGGACGCGACCAGCTTGCCGTCTTTGTCGTAGCCTTTGGCTTCCAGTCGGCCCGCCGCGTAGGGAACCTTCCACTCCAGATGGCTGAAGCGCGGCATCGTTTTGGCGCCCTGCGACACGCCGTTCAGGAACAATTCCACGTGGTCGGCGTTGCTGTGACACCAGACGTTGATCGGCTGGCCTTCTTTGCCCGCCCAGTTCCAGTGCGGCAGCAGGTGAACAATGGGCTTGGTCTTCCACCACGCCTGATAGTAATAGTACGTGTCTTTAGGGAAGCCGCAAATGTCCATGATGCCGAAGTGCGAGTTGATGCAGGGCCAGCCATAGGGCGTCGGCTCGCCCTTGTAATCGAAACCCGTCCAGACGTAGCCGCCCGCCATGTAATCGCGCTCGGCAAGCGCTTTCCACGCGACTTCCGCCGTCTGCGCCCAGGGCGGGGCGTTCACGTCATACGCGCTGACATAGCCCTTCACGGCGTCGTTGACGTACTCGCCGCGCGACGAGACGGCGCTGGCGGTTTCGCTGCCATACGCGGGCTGGGCGGGGAACCGCCGATGATACTCGTCGTAGCCGCGCGGGTTGTAATTGCAGCCCTGCAAGTCCTCGACCAGCGAGATGCCCTGCCCCCAGTAGCCGTTCATCGCGCAGGTGATTGGGCGCGTGGCGTCGAGACGCAGGACTTCCTGTTTCATGGCGCCGAAGATGCGCGCCCCCTCTTCCGACCCCTGCAAACCTTCCTCGTTGCACATGCTCCACATAATGATGGACGGGTGGTTCCGGTCACGCAGTATCAGTTCGCGCAGGTCGCTGAGGTCGGCGTAGGGCGTGCCGGAAGGGGTATGATCGCGGTAGGTGTCGCCCAAATGTCGGTTTTCGTCCATGACCAGCATTCCCTGCCGGTCGCAGGCGTCGAGCAGTTCCGGCGCGGGCGGGTTGTGCGACATGCGGTAGGCGTTCGCGCCCATTTCCTTGAGCTTGCGAATGCGCCAGTCGAGCAGGCTGTCGGGCATCGCGATTCCCATGCCCGCGAAATCCTGATGGTTGCAGGTTCCCTGAATCTTAACCGGCTTGCCGTTCAGGAACAGCCCCTTGTCGGCGTCGAACTTGATGGTGCGAATGCCGAAGGCCGCGCTCACCGTATCCGTTTTGCGTCCATTGACCGACAGGCTGACGACCAGACGGTACAATGTCGGCGTTTCGAGCGACCAGAGTTTCGGGCTGGCAATCGGTATCACGCCGAGGCTGCCGGGGACAGTTCCGGTTTTTGCGGCAAGGCTTGAGGCTGTATGCCCGACGCGCCTGCCGTCCGGCCCCAGAACGTCCACGTCAATTTGCGTTTTCGTTTCCGCCCCGCTGTCATTGGCGACGGCGAGTTCGGTTGTGATGTCCGCGCCGCCATCGGCGCGCACGCTGGGCGTCACATGAAGGCTTTGCGGCGCGATATGCACCGGGTCGGCCTTGTTGAGCCAGACGTGCCGATAAATCCCGCCGCCCTCGTACCACCAGCCCTCCTGCGCCCTCGCGTCGGCGCGGACGGCCAGGGTATTGACGCCGCCATAGTTGGCGACATTTGTAATGTCGTAGCGGAAGCCGGTATAGCCGCTTTTATGATTGCCCAGGTGACGCCCATTCAGCCACACGTCGCTGTCGCGATACACGCCGTCGAAATCCAGCCACAAACTGCGCCCCTTGTCGGACGCGGGGAGGGTAAACGTCTTGCGATACCAGCCCACGTCGGTCGGCAGGGAGCCATGTCCGGCGTCGGCGGTCGGCGTGAAGGTTCCCTCGACGACGAAATCGTGCGGCAGGTGCAGCGTTCGCCAGCCCTGATCGTCGTAGGCGGCGGCAGCCGGGCCGGTCGTGGCGGTCTCTTGTTTTGTGACGAGCGTGACCGGGCCGACGCTGCCTGCGCCAGCGGTATTTTCCACCAGAATCAAGAGCGAAGCGGCCCGGTTCGCGCCATTCACGGCATCGAACGGCACGTCAAAAGAGACGTTCCAGCCCTGATGCTGCGCCACTTTCTCGCCGTTCAGGTAGACGGTTGCGTTGTCGTCCACGTTCTCGAAATGCAGTACGCGGTTCGGGCCGGGAGTTTCCGGCACGTCGGCGGTGTACCAGGCGAAGCCTTTGCGCCCGTGAAACGTGTCCGCGCCCACCGCCACGTCCTGCCACCCCCCGCCCGCGTTGGGGTCGGGCAGACGGAAATTAGCCGTGTCCGAGGGAGCGACTGCGGCGGGCTGCCAGCGCCAGTTCATCACGGCGACCCCGCCCGCCCCCGCCAAGTCGCCCCGGTGGAAACGCCAGCCCGCGTCCATCTGAATGCGCTCGCGTCCGACTGGCGGCGCGGCGTTTGCGCTTAAGGGCGCAAGCAGCGCGAACGCGGCCAGCAACATTCCTGTCGGCTTCGACATAAGTCTCTCCTTTTAATTCTGTTCGGCGCCTGCCTGCGTGAAAAAATGGACGCGCGCCGCGTGTAAATCGGTTATTCGCGACCAACAACGCGAAATCATGCTTTCGCGCTATTTTTTCACCCCCGTCGCTTTTGAGCGACCGAGCGACGAAGAAAGGTCTTACAAGATTTGCTGTCCGCGAACTATGCCAATGGTTATAAATCTTTTCGTTTGACGGTCAAGCGCAAAACAAATGACAACGAATTGACACCCGGCGCGTATTTCCGTTTACGACGCAAGGTTGACGTCGCATTCGGGAAACTGAGTACAGGGCGCATCGAAGCGACCCACTCGCAGCCCCCACGAAGAAGATTGACGAAAATGGCAGACACCAAAGAGCAAACCGGAGTCCAGGGCGGCACGCACGAACAGCACGTCGCGGCGGGCAGCCAGAGCCACAAGAACCATCCCGCCGCCGACCGGCACCATGAGGCGGCGTCGCGCCACGAAACCGCCGCGAACAGCCATCGCCAGGCCGCGCAGTCTCATGAGGACGGCCAGGAAGACAACGCGCGCGCCCATGCGACAAACGCGCACGGCCACAGCACGCGCGCGCATGATTCTTCCACCAACGCGCACGGCGCGTCGCACGGTACGCAGGGCGGCTCGCACGAGCAGCACGTTCGGGCAGGCGAGCAGAGCGGCGGCAATCGCGGCAATTCCGAGCAGCACGCCGAGGCGGGGCGCAAGGGCGGTCAGCATTAAAGGCGAATTCTGAACGGCGCGCGGGTCGGGTAAGCCTGATTTGCGCGCGGTTTGTGTTTGACCCGCTCGCCGGATGACAGCGCCCATACAGCGGGGCCGAAATCCTGACAATGAGACTCTGGCCCCGCTTTTCGTTTAGCGCTCCGCAAATTTTCGGTTTGGTTTTTCTGACCTCGCCCTCCGAATATCCCGCTTCGAACCCGATGCCGCTCAAACTGACACGCCGCGTCCGTTGGCACGCTTCTTGCAATACCCCGTAAAAGCGCCAACAGCGTTGTTTGCCGCGCCCCTCCGACTCGCAAGTCGCCTTCCTACTGTACCGCGAGCGTACACAGAAAGGACACAACCCCATGCTTCGTTTCGTCACCCGTTTCCTGGCCCTGCCCGCCGCGCTGCTTCTGCTCGGCCTGATCCAGACCGCCCGCGCGCAGACCGTTTTCTTTCCCAACGACGCGACCATTGATTACGCCGTTTGGGCGACGCCGTGATCGGCTACGACGCCGGTTATCAGAACGCTTCCAGCCCGACCGTCCGCCTCGTCGCAAATGGCAGTATCAGCGGCGCGCTCCTCGCCAGTAACAGCAGCCGCGTCCTCATCAGCGGCGGCAGCATCGCTACCGATATTTACACCTATGGCAGCAGCCGGGTCACCCTTGAAAACGACGCCAACGGCAACGGCTGCGTCATCGGCATTTCCGTGTTCGCCCAGCAGAACAGTCATGTCACCCTGAACGGCGGCATGGTTAACGGCGCGTTGGAGACTACGGACAACAGCACGGCCTCCATTACGGGCGGCAGGGTCTTCTTTGACGTGGTTGCCGAGAAGAACAGCCGTATCACCATCAGCGGCGGTTCCACCGGCAATCTCTCGGTTGGGGACAGCGGCAGGCTTCGTTTGAGCGGCGGCTCGACAGGCAACATCTACGCCGTCGGCAGCAGCGTGGTGACCCTGTATGGCGCGGACATCACCGCCACCCTCGTTGACGGGGACAGTAACGGCTACAGCAAGTATCAGCTCTCCGGCAGGCTTCTCGACGGACCCAGCCTGACCAATAAGTTTTTCTACGCCGCAAACAACGGCGACGTGCGGCTGGAACTCAACGCTTTCTCCTCCGCCTCCAATCGCGAGAACCCTACTTCCGACTGAGGCGATGCAGCGGGGGCGCGCTTGCCAGTAAACGCGCCCCGCTTCGCTTCCGCCTATCCTGCTCCAACGCAGCTAGAAAGGACGCATCTCATGCTTCGCTTCCCGCTTCGACACGCTCTGCCCGCCGCGCTTCTCCTGCTCGGTCTCACGCAAACGGCCCGCGCGCAGCAGTACTTCGCTTACGACGCGACCATCAACCACAACATCGGCGTTCCCGTCATTGTCGGCTACGCCAACGGCAACGACCTCAGCCGCCACACGAACGGCAGAAGCCCCCGCGTCAGCATTGTCGGGGGCGCCGAGCTATTCCAAGGTTTGAGCATTTACAACGGCAGCGCGGTTACGATCAACGACGGTTACGTTTACCGGGAGCTTGATGTTCTGGACAGCGGCGCGCTCACGGTCGCCAAAGGGAATATTGATTTCCTCATTACCTTCTTCACCAGCGTAGCGAACTTGAGCGCCGCCAACATCGCGTACAGCCTCAATAGCTACGATTGCAGCGCGGTCGCCATCAGCGGCGGCAGCGTTACCGGTTTCGGCGTCTATGGCGGCAGCCGAATGGACGTGCGCGGCGGCAGCTTTGGAAACGACCTGTATCTCAGCGAAAGCGGCACGCTCAATTTCTTCGGCACGGGATTGCGGGCCGTTTACGCCGCGCCCGACGCCGCCGGGTACAACAAGTTGGCGCTCTCCGGCGTTCTCAGCGACGGCAGCAGTCTGGACGGCAAATTCCTCTACAAGCAAGTCGGCAGCGCGGCGCAGGTGTGGTTCAACCCCGCCCTCGACGTGTACTTTCCGAATGACGCCACGCTCAACCACACGGTAGGCGACAGCGCTATCGTCGGCTACGCCAGCGCGAGCGACCGCGACAACAAGACCAATCCGACCGGCCCCGCCGTCGCCCTGGAAAACTACAGTTCCGTCGGCAACGACCTGCTCGTCTACAACAACAGTTCCATCACCATGCGCGGCGGCTATATCGGCAACGCCCTCGAAACCTTCGACAGCAGCGTCGTCAACCTCTGTGGCGGCGGCGTCAGCGGCGGGCTATACGCCAACAACGCCAGCCGGGTGAATCTCAGCGGGACCGGCGTCGCTCACGGCGTGGTTGCCGAGAGCGACAGCGTCGTTACCATCACCGGCGGCTATATCGGCGCAACGACCTCCGCTTTCATCGGCGCGGTGTTCGCCTACGACCGCAGCCGGGTCAATATCAGCGACGGCAATATTGCGGGCGACCTGTACGTTGCCAACAGCGCCACCCTCAACCTGTTCGGCGTGGGCCTGCGCGCCACGCTCGTGGACGCCAACGCGTTCAACTACCAATACAGCAAATACATTCTTTCCGGCGTCCGGGCCGATGGCAACAGCGTCAAAGGCAGGTTTCTCTACGTCGAGAATCATAGCAGCGCCAAGTTCAACCTGGTCAGCGTCGGCGCGCCCCCGCGCGGCATTTATCCGGTCGTTGGCAGGGCCGATACGGGCCGCGCCGGTCGCTCCCGCACACGCCCGGCCTGAATCCGGCCTGCCCGGTTCGCCCTGTCAGGCAGGAATCGCGCAGGGCGGTTTAGAAAGAGGGAGAGACGCCCCGCGTCGGTTCGCGACCCCGCGCGCCACAACGGAACCGGAACGCGCCGCGTCACGTTGGAGCGACGCGCGTGAACGAAACCGGGACGCGCCCGTAGATTCTTTATCTTTCTTCGCTGGACACTGGCTCGCATGGATGCAACCCTTACGGCCCGCCCGCTGACCGACGCCGACCGCCCCGCGCTCGCCCGCCTGACCGCCCGCGAGCCGATCCGCACGCTGCCCGTTCGCCTCAACCTCGACGCGCACGGCCTGCAAGGGCCGCTCGTGCGGTCATGGGGCGCCTTCGCCAAAACCGGCGGCGACGCGCTGCACGGCCTGCTGATCCGCTTTGGCAACACGATGATCGGCTGCGACCGCGACGGGCAGTGCGCCCCGGCCTTCGCGGCGGTGATTGACGGCGAAACCGGGCTGGCGGGCGTGCGCGGAACTCAGGAACTCGTCGGCGCGCTGCAGGCGCGCGTCCGCCGCTACTACGCGACCCATCAGGAAGTCAGCGCGTATCTGCGCCTGCTCCGCCCGCCCGTTTGCCCGCCCGACCTGCTGGCCCTCGTGCGACGCGCCGGGCCGGACGACCTGGACAGCCTGGCCGCGCTGTACGCCGAAGCCGGGGCGATGTTCCGCAACCGCGCGAATGTCGCCGCGAAACTGGCCGACAGCCGCGTCTTCGTGATCGAAGCGACGGGGCCGGCAAAAGGCATCGCGGCGTGCGCGCTCGTCAATGTCGAAGGCGACGCCGCCGGGCTGATCGGCGGCGTTTTCACGCGCTTGCAGGCGCGCGGACGCGGGTACGCCGCCGCCACGACCGCCGCCGTCGCCCGCGACCTGCAAAACGACGCCAAAACGCCCTACCTGTTTTACGAAAACCCGGTCGCCGGGCGCGTGTATCACCGGCTCGGCTTCGAGAAGGCGGGCGAGTGGGCCGTCGTGTTTCTTGGCCCGCGCTGACGCCGGAATTGGTTGGGGCTGACGCCGAATTTTGCCTGCGCTAATGCGGGAGAGGAATCGTTATTTGATCGCTATCGGCATACGAGGAACGCGCCTGACCGCCCTGGGGTTGTTAGGACTGGGCCTGGGCGGGAACGCGCGCGCGCAAAAATCCCTGCCCCCGCCCGAACCGCCCGCCGACTACACGCGCGGCATCGTGCATTCCCGCCGTCAGGAATTCGGCGCGGCCATCGGCGGGCTGGGAACGGGGTCGTTCACCCTTCTGCCGGATGGAACCACCACGCAGGCCACGTTCGGCAACCCGACCGGCCCGCCGACAGGCGACCTGCCCGGCTGTTTCGCCGCCGTTTGGACGCGAACCGGCGGGCCGAACGCGCCGCGCGTCAATGCCCGCGTCCTCGCCCTGCACAGCGCCTATGGCCTGCCGACCTGCGTGCGCCTGGACTACGACGGCCAATCCCCGCAGGCCCGCCTGGACTTCCCCGACGCGATATTCCCGCTCACGGTCACGATGCAGGCATTTTCGCCCCTCGTCCCGTACTCGCTGGCGAAATCGGCCTATCCCGGCGGCGCGTTCATCTTCCGGCTGCGAAACACGTCCGCCGCGCCCGTCGAACTGAGCGTCGCCCTGAGCTGTGAGAACCTGCTGCACGGCCAGGTCGGAACGCTGAACAGCGCGCCCGCCCCCAACGCCCCAGCGCCGCCCGACAAGCTCGGCGATAATTCGGTCGCGCCCCTCGCGTCCCAGCTGGGCTATTTCGGCCTGACCTTCACAGGCGTCGGGGCGGACAGCGGTCTGGCCCTGCTGACCTACCCGCCGCGCCGCGACGCCGTCGTCACGATGACGACCTGGGACGCCCGCGCCGACCGTCCGGGCTGGTGGGAAGAGTTCGCGCGAGACGGCTCCGTCGGGGCCGAACCGACCGGGGCGAACTCGCCGAACGCCCTGCCCCGCCGCTCCGCGGGCGTCGTGGCGGCGCGGCTCACGCTCAACGCGCACGGGTACGTGGATTTGCCCTTTGCCCTCACGTGGCGCACGCCCTATGCCGGGCTGGGGAATCAGCCGGAAATGCAGCCCTATTCCCGCCTGCTGTTCCCGGACGCCGCCAGCGCCGC
>JBBRNU010000076.1:0-11454 GCA_038230115.1 Chthonomonadales bacterium
AGGCGCAAATACGGTAGACTATTTTGGACATCAGGGCAGGGCTTTCGGCGAGTTTGGGGTTGGCGACTTGACTCTACCGCAAAGCGGCCCTGATGTCGGAACTGCTCAAACGTCTACATACTTTTACCGGAAACTAAAGATTAAACGTCTATGAAGAACCAGCCTGCGCCGACGAAAATACCGAACTCGTACCGGCCTCTGACCCGCGCGTGAAAATTATTTCCATTGATCCAAAACGAATGTGGGGAACGGCTTGCCTTGCCGGAACCCGCGTTCCCGTCAAGAGCCTGTTCGACCACCTCGCGGGCGGCGTGAGCCTGGACAAATTTCTTGATGACTTCGAGGGCGTTCCCCGCGAACAATGTGTCGCGGCGATTGAAATGGCTTTTGAGTATCTCCTGGAAGGGCTGCCAAAGGGAAGCCCGGTCTGAGAATGAGATTGCGGGTTTCAAATTTAATCCCTTGTCTGACTGAAAACTGCGGGGTCAGCGAGCGGCGCTGAATTGCGGGAGCGAAGCTTCGAGGCAGGCGAGACGCGACGCTTCGGGCGGCAGGCCGATTTCCTCTAAGGCGAGCAAAACGGCGGCGACGGCGGGCGAAAAGCGCGGGCCGACAATCTGCGCTTCGGGAGCGACCTGCTTGACCGCCTCGCGAAAAGGGCGCAGCGTCAGCCGTCCCGTCCGAAACACGCCGCCGACCGTGCCGACCGTGACCGGCCCGCGCAGCATCGCCAGCGTTTTCAGCGTGGCCTGAACCAGGTGGGCGAGTTCGCGGCCCGTTTCGCGCAGCAGGCGGCGCGCGGTCGGGTCGCCCAGCGCCGCCGCCCGTCCGGCAAGCGCGGCGAGCGCACTGGCTTCCGTTTCGGACAAGGGTCTGGCTTCGGCGTTCCCGGCAAGCTGGCGCAGGTCAGCGACGCCGCTGTGCTGAAGGAGCATGGGCAGCAATTGCGTGGGGGGCGCGAGACCATCCTGCGCGCGGCAGCAGGCGTTCCAGACCCGCAGCGCAAGCCACCGCTCGCTTCCCTCATCCCCGGCGGGAAGGTTCCAGCCGCCCGCGCTCGCTTCCTGCCCGCTGTCGTTGACGCCAAAAGTCAGCGCGGCGTAGTCGGCGAGAATGGCGACGCCGGGCTGCCCAAGCGTGACCGCATGCAGCGCCAGCCGCGCGGCGTCGGCGACGAAAGAACAGCCCTCCGGCAGACAATCCACGTACAAAGCGCGGCGCGCTATCTGCGGGCCGGACAACCCCAGACAGCAGGCCGCAATCCGCGCGTTTTCCAAATCGGCCATCTTGACCGCGCTGTGAACCGCGTCCAGCAGGGCGCGGCGGGCCGCTTCGTCCGGCTCGGTTTCCGCGACTTTCAGAGGGCGTGTCGAACCAGCCTGACTTGCGCCCAGCAGGCAGCCGGTTTCGTCCGCCACCACCACGGTCGGGTTTTCCCCGCCTTCGATTCCCATGACGTAGCGCATGATCCCCTGTTCCCGCGTCGCTGCAACTCGCTGCCGAAGATAACGGCGCTTTCCGCACGCGCGGCGCAGATTCCTGCCTTGCCGCGACAGCGAAATTTCGCTTTGTTGCGGAAGCGAACTATTCGTTCCGCAGCCTGGCGGGGTCGGGGGTTGAAAACCTCCGACAGGTAAAAACAGGCGGACTGCGGTCGCACACTTCGGATAGGCAGTATTATGCGCCGATATACCCAATCTTGCGGAGGGCGTGAGCGTTTCAACGACGTCGCGCCGCGTCCGCAAGACACTTGTTTTTTCCTGCCGGAGGTTGCTCCCCTCCGCAATCATGCTAAAAGTTTTCAATTCCTGCCCCGCCCGGCCACGCAGCGAATAGTTCGCCTGCGTAATAGGACTTAATACGAGAATCGGGCGCGTATTTCGGGCGGCCAATTTTGCGGCGTTTCGGGGATCGGGCGATAGAATGGAAAATTTGGAACGGGCGAACCGGAAAAGGATTCACTGGGAAGAGGCGGGCGGCTCAGGCGGGCGGAGTGAAGGGCAGGGCGCGCGGCAGGGGCGCGGCGATGGCGGGAACGCGCAGCGGCAGGGAAACTTTCAGATTTTCCTGCGAAGAGAGGTAGGCCGCCTGCACGATTTCCATCGCCGCGCGCAGGTCGGCTCCGGTAACTGCCGGGGTCTGGCCGGTTTGGACGCAGTGGGCGAAATGCTGGAGAAGCGCGCGAATCGGCTCGGGCGACGCAGCGTTTTCGCCGTCGAGCGGTTCCGGGCGCTGGCCGGGTCGGTAGAGGGTGAGGGAAGGCAGCGTGGAGCCGGAGGGCGCGGCGGCAATGAGTTCCAGGCGGCCCGTCGAGCCGGTCAGCACGTAGCGCTCGTCGGGCTGACCGGCCCGCGTGCGCGCGAGATGGTGCGTGGATTGGCCGCGCGCGTGCGTCACAATCAGGTTGGCGATCGCTTCCCATTGCTGTCGGTTTTTGCCGGTCGGGGCCAGCGCGTCTTCGGCCTGCACGTCCACGTCGGCGCTGACGGTTTGCGCGCCGCCCAGCCACCACCGGCAGGCATCGGCGGTCTGGCAGGCCAGCAGGGACAGGAGCGCGTTCCAGTTCTCTTCGCCGATCTCGGCGGCAGCCGCGCCCGCATAAGGGTAAGTCCAGTGACAGCGGGCCTGACGCAGCGTTCCGACCGCCCCGGACGCCACGAAGTCCGACGCCTGCTGAAAACGCGCGTCGAAGCGCCGCCATAAAGCGGGCAGCAGTAAAACGCCCGCGTCCTGCACGGTTCGCAGCGCGTCGTCGGTTTCGCCCAGCGTGGCGGCGAAGGGAATTTCGCACAAAATCGGTTTGCCCGCCAGCGCCGCCTGCTTGATGTGCGGCGCGCGATCCGGCAGGGGCGACGCGATCAGGAGCGCGTCGAAGGCGAGCGGAGACGCAAGGAGCGCTTCCAAATCAGCGAAAACGGCCTCGGCCCCGCCCGCGCCCAATTCGCGCGCCCAGGCGCGGGCCGAGCGCGTATCGGCGTCCACGATGGCTGCCACTTGAACGCGCGGACGCGCCGCCAGCAACGCGCCCCCATACCGCGTCCGGCCTAGCGCGCCGCCCGCGACGCCCAGACGCAAAGGCTGTGCGATGGCAAGCGCGCCAGGTTGGATGGAAGGGGCATGGGGCATGAGCGAACCTTAGCCAGCCGTCCGCCCGACCCGCCAGGCGGGAAACAGGGCGGACGCGGGGCGGGATAGACCTTGCACGACTTTGAGGCGACGCTTGAAGGCGGGCGGAAAATTAGGCCCGCAGAAGGGCGATTGGCCCCAGCACACGCGGAAAGTCGGGAACCGACAGAACCGGGTGCGTGAGGATGCCGTGCGCGGTCAGGCCATAAAAATAGATGGGCTTGCCGCAGCTGGGGCAAACCGCGGCGATCGGCCCCGGAGGATTGCGCGGCGGGGGCGCGTAATGAACGCCCGCCGTGCAGGCAAGCGGTTGGCAGAACCGGCGAATAGGTGTCATTGAAAAGCCTCTCTTTACTACAACCACGAAGGCTTACGATCCGAGCGCGGGTTGAGCGAACGACAATGAAACAAAGTCGCGCCCAGACCCTTTTTACAACCCGCTTCCCGACGCGCCATGCAGTTGCTGACGCGGCGCGGGTTTAATTCGTGCGGCAAAAAACCGCGCTCAGTCGCCGGGGCGACGCAACCTCCCTGTTCGGTTGGCCCTCCAGCAGGCCAAAATCACGACTGCTCTGTCGCCTCTTTCCGCTGATTACGTATTTTACCACGAAAAAGAGGCCAAGTCCTTGTGGAGTCGGCCTCTTTTTAACGAAATTTTTGCAATTTCGTGTAGATTGGGGGCGCCAACGGGCGGGCGGAGCGCGTTTGAGACGGTTACCGCTTGCGGCTGGCGCGGCGGAAGCGCAGCCCCGCGAGCGCGCCGCCTGCCGCGACACCCCCGAAGAGCGCCAGCGCGCCGGGTTCCGGCACGGTCAATTGGCCCGTGAAGCTGTAGAAAGCCTGCACCCGAACGCTGGACGCGGCGAAATTGTCAATGTCGGACTGCGAGGGCGTCGTCGGCGTTCCGGTATTGTCCTCGAATTGAGTCAGGACGTAATCGGCGTAGAGAGAGTTGTTGGGGTTGAACGGGTCGGGCGCGCCGACGGCATTGTTTTGGAATCCCAAGTTGTCGAAGGTGGAAAGGGTCGTGCCGGACGGCACAGGGCCGCCCCCTCCCGCCCACGGAGCGTAAAAATAGGGAGCGTTGTCGAAAGGCGGGTCAACCGTCGTTACGATCCGGGTGTCGAGGTTGGAATCGGACGTGAATTCGAGGCGCTCATACTGCTGGACGCCGGGCGTGCCGGAGCGGAAATCCACGCCGCCGCCGCCCATCATGCCGCCCGTCGTCATGAACGTCGCGGGCAGCAGCTGCAGGCCGGGGATGATCGTGGAA
This sequence comes from Chthonomonadales bacterium, assembly GCA_038230115.1. GTDB lineage: Bacteria > Armatimonadota > Chthonomonadetes > Chthonomonadales > Chthonomonadaceae > JBBRNU01. The sequence goes on from JBBRNU010000076.1 coordinate 4,400, forward strand.
AAGCCGTCACTGGTCAGGAAAATCGGGAGCGGATCGGAGCCGCGCGGCATCGCAAGCGTCATTTCGACGGCGACGGGCCGGCCCGCGCTCAAAGCGAAGCCGCCCAGCGTCAGCGCCGCGCCGGTCGCGCCGAAGGCGAATATGAGTTTTTTCAACATGAGTGCAATTCTCCTCGCAGGCAGCCAAAAGCGTTGTTACTCGAAGTCGTTTGTAAAATCGTTCGGGGTTCAAGAGGCTTATTGCAAGTTTCGTGCCAAAGCGAGGCTCGCGGCGGCGAATTGCAGGCTTGTTTTGAAAAATATTTTTACCGCAGGGCCAGCGCGTCGGCGGGCGTCAGTCCGGCGAGGGTTTCGTCCAGCGTCGCCGCCTCGTCGCCAAGCCCCGAGCGCAGGTTTGCCAGCCGCGCGCCCGCCGCCAGCGCGTCGTGCAGTTCGAGCGCGACAAACTCCCGGTGCGCCACAAACAGCGCGATGTACGCCTCTCGGAGCCGCCCATTTTGCTCCAGAGTAACTCCGGCGTATTGCAGGATCACGGCGGCGTGCTGCTTGCCCTCGATTTTCCCGGCCAGTTCGAATGCGCGGCGAAAGCGGGCAAGCGCGGCCTCGATGTCGCCGTGCGCGCCCAGAATGCAGCCCTGCGCGTTCAGTCCGGCCATCTCGCTCCAACTGTCGCCGATCTCGCGGGCGAGCTGCAGCCCGGTGGCGACGTGCGGTTCGGCCTCCTCGATGCGTCCGGCCTCGATGAGCGTGCTGCCGATGCGAACGCAGGAAAGGGCGTGGTTGTGCGTATCGCCCAGCGCCTCGAAGAGTTTTCGGCCCTCCTCCAATCGCGCCAGCGACTCGTCGAAGCGTTTCTGGCGGCGCAGCATGTCGCCGGAATTCATCAGGACGAACGCCATGCCCTCCTGATCCTTTTCGCGCCGGTGCAGGGCCATGCTCTCGTCGTAGTAGCGCTGCGCGGCCTCGAAGTCGCCCTGGTCGCTGGCAATCAGCGCGACGTTGCCGATGAGCATGGACTCGTAATTGGTCTGGCCGGTCTCGCGCGCCAGTTCCAGGGCTTCGGTCCACAGCCGCCGGGCCTCGCGAAAGTCGCTTTCGCCCCACGCGCACAGGCCCAGATTGTTCAGCGCGGGAACCAGGCGCGGACGGTCATCGAGAGTCTTGCTGATGTCGTAGCTTTCCTGAAACAAATGCCGCGCCGCGCCAATGAAAGACTGGTCGAACAGGATCAGGCCGCGCTGGAGCAGAATTTTCGCCAGCGACACCTGGTCGTCGCTGCGCCGACAGGCGTCTTCGGCGCACAGCAGGCGGGCGTTGCTTTCGCTGTACAGGCCGCGCTTTTTGTAGAACCGAAAGAGGGCGCGGCCATAATCGGCGATCTGGCTCGTGTCGTCCTGCTGCACGGCCCAGTCCATGCCCGCCCGCAGATTATCCAGGTCGGTGGTGACGGCCTGCATCGTTTCGGACGCCTCGCCGCCCATGATTTGCTCGGCGTAGGTTTCGGCTTTTTGCAGAAAATAGGCGGCGTGCTTGTCCTTGAGCGCGGGCAGGTCGCCGTCGCGCTCCATCTTTTCCAGGGCGTATTCGCGCAGGGTTTCGAGCATCGAATAGCGGGTTTCGCCCAGGACTTCGTTGGCCTTGAGCAGCGACTTATCCCGCAAATCGAAGACCAGGGTAAGCGCATCGAGCGAGCTGCAAACTCCCTCCACGTCTTCCAGCACGAAGCCGCCGACGAAAACCGACAGTTCGGCGAACAGGATTCGCTCGTCCTCGGTCAGCAGTTCGTAGCTCCAGTCAATCGCGCCCCGCAGCGAGCGCTGGCGCGGTTCCAGGTCGCGGCGCTGTGTGGCGAGCAGGCGGAAGCGGTCGCGCAGACGCGGCAAAATCTGCTGCGGGGTCATGCCGCGCATTAGCGTCGCCGTAAGTTCGACGGCCAGAGGAATGCCGTCCAGACGGCGGCAAATATTGGCGATGGCGGGAACCGTCTCGATGGAAAGCAGGAAATCGGGGCGCGCGACCTGCCCGCGTTCGACGAACAGGCGCATACTTTCGTAATTCAGGCAGTTCGCCACGCTGACGTCGGCGGGCGGCAGTTCCATCGGCTCGACCGGGTATTCGCGCTCGCCCGCGATCTGCAATAATTGCCGGGACGTGACCAGGCAGGCGATTTGCGGGCAGTCGCGCAGCAGAGCGCTGACGAAGCGCGCCCCCTCAATGACGTGTTCGAAATTGTCCAGCACCAGCAGAATGCGGCGGTCGCGCAGATAGGCCGTGATCTGAGCGCGCAGGTCGGCCTCGGTTCCGGGCGAGACGGGAATTTGCAGGGCCAGGGCGATGGCGCTCGGCACCTCGCTGGCGCTGAGGATGCTCGTCAGCTCGACGAGCCACACGCCATCCTTGTAGTGCTGAAGATTGTCGGCGGCTACGTTCATCGCCAGGCGCGTTTTTCCGGTTCCGCCCGACCCGATGAGCGTGATCAGGCGCGACCCGTCCCGGCGGATGATCTCGTTGAGTTCGGCCACCTCGCGCTGCCGCCCGACAAAACTTGTCAGTTGGGCCGGGAAATTGTGCGGCAGGGCGTTCAGGGTTCGCAGGGCGTTGTAAGCGCGCTGGGGCAGGTCGGGGTGCGTCAGGTGGAACAGGCGCTGCGGGGCGCCCAGGTCTTTCAGGCGGTGCAGGCCCAGGTCGTTGACGAGGGCGTCCGGGGGCAGGTCGGGGCGTATCCGCGCCGTCAGCTCTTCGGAAAGCAGGATCATGCCGCCCTGTCCGGCGTCGGCGATGCGGGCGGTGCGGTTGACGACGGGGCCGAAATAATCGCCGCCGTAGGGTTCGATTTCGCCGCTGTGCAGGCCGATCCGCACGCGCTGCGGGGGAATGTCTCCGAAGTCGGCGCTTTCAATGGCGCGCTGAATGGCGATAGCGCCGCGGGCGGCGGCGAGCGGGTCGGCGAAGGCGACCATGAAGGCGTCGCCAATCGTTTTGACCTCATACCCGGAGTGGGCGGCGAGGGCCTTGCGAATGAGGCTGTTGTGCAGCGCCAGCGCGTTGTGAAAACGCTCCGGGTATTTATCCCAACTGCGCGTTGAGCCTTCGATGTCGGTGAACATCAGTGTCACATCGCCAGCGGGGGCGTCTTGCGCGGACATGGAGCAACCCTTCAGGGACGCAAAGAACGGCTTGCCGAAACGAAAGCGAACAATCGGTCGAAATATAGTGACAATAATTTACAACAACGCGCAAGGAGTTTGCAGAGCATTGCAGAACGCCATATTTATTATAACCCTGCGCGGGGCCAATCGTCAAGTCGAAATGACGGCTGTAAATCAGGGCGCAGCGAGGGGATTGAAAGCGGCGGCAGGGCGCGCGTCGTAAATGAGCGCGTCGCCGCCATCGAAGAGGGGACGCCACCCGCTGTTCGCGAGCTGGCGCAGGGCGGGCGTGTAGCGCGCGACTACGAGGTAACGCGCGCCAGGAAACAGCCGCTGGAGTTCGGCGAAATCCGGCGGATTGCGCCCAAAGCGCAGGGCTTCCAGATAGGTCATCTGCTCCGGGTAGGCGATTTCGGTCATGGTCGGTTCCAGCCCGGCCACGAACCGGCAATCCGGCGCATAGTAGTAGAGCTGCGGAAACTGCCCCCAATCCGGGGCGATGATCAGGTCGTCGGGCTGAACGTGGGCGCGCAGCCATGCTCCGGCCCGATCCTGCGCGAGGCGCTGACGGGGGCGCAGGCCGACCTTATTGAGCGTGTTGACGCTGACCCAGGCGAGCGCGCACAGCGCGACGAGGGACAAATCGCGGGCGAGCTGCTGATAGCGCGGGGCCGCGAAGCGCCGGGGCCAGGCGTTCGCGCGGCTGATTTCGCTCATGACGCTGGCTGCCGCCCAAACCGTGAAGGGGGCCAGATACTCGATGAAGCGTCCGGACATGCCGTACAGGAAGGTCAGGGGCAGCGTCAGCCAGAGCAGGGCGCGGGCGCGCACGCTGAGAACGGCGGGGCAGAACGCGGCGAGCAGCCACGCCAGCGCGAGCAGAAACGCGACGCCCGCATGAAGGGAAAACCCGGCCCGAAACGTGTCGCTGAGAAACTCGCCCCCGACCTGCGAAATGCCCTGCGTCACGCCCCAGCCCTTCGCCGTGACAATCGTAAAATGAATCCAGTTCGATAGCAGCTGGTTCGGCGTTTGGGGATGAATAATCAGGCCGAGCAGCGTGGCGAGCAGACTGTCCCGCAGCAGGGCGCGGTCGCCGGGCAAAGGAGAAGCGTCGGGCGGCGCATTGGAAGCGCGGGTCGGTTCGGACGCGGCCTCCTGAATGGGGGCGGTATCAAATTTCTCCGCTGCATTCGCGTCAGGAGACGAGGCTGCATTCGCGTCAGGAGACGAGGCTGCATTCGCGTCAGGGGCAGTCATCGAGATCGTATCCGCGGCAGCGCGCGAACCGGACGCGGACGGGCGGAAGGTATCGGCCAGCCAGCGTCCGAAAGCGTACAGGCCGCAGAAGAGCAGGGCCAGAATCGGGATCGTATATGTCCAGGTGTAGAAGAACATGAGAACGAGCAGCGGCTTACGCTGGCGTCGCTCGAACAGGTGAACGGCCCACAGCAGCAGCAGAACCGAGGCGACATGGCTGCGCGCCATCAGCATTCGGAACGTCCAGATGCTGGAAACGAAGGGCAGCGCGACGACCCAGAGCGCGGCGTAGCGAACGCCCTGCCGCCGCAGGATCAGACCGAGCGTGGCGAGAATGGCGGCGAACAGCAGGGCCGAGGCGAATTTCGCGCCAAAGAGAAGAAACCGCTCGCTCTGGCAAAAGGGGGCAAGATAGGCGTGATACAGGAACTCTTTGTCGCCCCAATGGTCGCGCCAGATGGAATAGTAGATGGCGGGAAAGCGGCGGGCCAGACCGTGCGCGAAAAAGCGGTTGGCGTAGCGGGCGTGAAACGGCGTGTCGTTGCCGATGAAGCCGGGCGTGGAAAATTGCAGGGCGAACGGAATGAGGAGCGCAATCAGCCAGGGCCATTCGCGCCCCCACCGCTGCGCCGGGCGCGAAACGGGGGCGTCGGGAACGCGGTCGGCCGCCGTCGCCTCGTCGGGCTGCTTGGTCATTTTGCGCGCCTCCCACGGCGGTTTCGGTTCGCCAGCGAAGTTTGAAACGCGAAGCCAGAGAACGGGAACAGAACGGGAATAAATCCCCGTCCTGAAACGCTAGCCCGCCTGCGCGGGCTAAATGCGAATTGCCTACGCGGTCTGCACGCGGAATGAGCGCTCTGACTTATCTGCTTGCGTGGGCTGAAGACGCGCTTATCCTCGTCCCCTTTCGGTGGTTGAAATACGCTCTGGCCCTCGGCATTGCAGGCCACGCAGGTGGTCTGTGCGTTTCAGAACGGGGATTTATTCCCGTTCGCCGCCCTGTGCGTCAAGCAGGCAGGCATAGGCGACAAGTCGGGTTTTCTACACCTTCGGCGTGTCGGTTTCGATGCCGAACGTGCCGTCGGGCAGGCGCGTGACGCGGTAATCGCCGAAGAGGTAGGGATCAATCGCGGCCAGACACAGATAAACCCGAAAGGCGAGCGCGCGGATTTCGGTTTCGGCGTGCGGGCTGGCGCGCATTTCCAGAACGTGCCGCCAGGCCCGCGCGTTCGCCGTCATTACCAGCGGCGCTTCGGTCTCGTTGGGCAGAACGGAGCGGGCGGCCTGCTGCACTTTCTTTCGCAAATCCGTGCGCGCCTCGCCCGACAGCAATTCCGATCCCGCCTTTTGCTGTTCCAGCAATTTTTCCGCGATGCGCTCATAGGTTTGGGCCGCGTCGTCAATGCGCCGCTCGAACGCCGAATGCAGTTCCGGGTCGTTTTGATATTCGGGTCTTTCCACGAACCGCAACACTCTGCCCGACACGTAGCGCTGAGAAATTTGGGAATAGGCGGCTCCGGCGCGATGGCGCACGAGTTCGTGGGTGACGCTGCGCGAGATGCCGTAGAACACGAACGAATAATTGGCGTGTTCCAGCACGCTGCCATGCCCCGACGCGCGGATGTTGTCGAAATAGCGCGCGGCCTGATCGTTCAGGGTGCGTTTCGGCCCGAAGCTGGCGTAGCACAACTGCCCCGCCATCTTGCACACCTGCGCGCCATCCGGGAGCGGCGTCGGGTCGTCGAGGTACTGCCGGAACTGCAAATCGGGCGCAAAGCCTTCCAGAAAGTCGGTCAGGTTATCGGTTTTCGCGGCGGGCCGGGCCAGCAGCGCCACGCCGGGCGTTTGCAGGTAAGGCGTGCCGCGCTCGGTCGTTCGTACCGGCGACGCGACATAGGGATAGCCGGTTTCCGCTCCCTGCGCTTCCAGGGCCATCTCGGTTGTCTCGGAAATCTCGTCGTTCGGTGCGTTCATGGGCGGCGCGTATCCTCTGTCATGTCTCAAATGTCGAAAGTTAGATTTGTGAGACGGGGTGAAACCTGCCATTGTCGAAAGCGGCGGGTCGGGCCGCGAAGAAATGCATTTCTTCGCAGCCCACGGAAGTCGTCCAATCCCGCTGCGCTTCCCCTATCGTCTCCCCGAATTCAGCGCGCGGGCAGCGGCGATTTCGCTTCCGCGCTGGCCGTCATTTCGGTCGCGCCCTCGCCGGTCGTGAAGGCGGTTTCGCCGTTGGCGAGGCCGCGAATGGCGGGCGTGTCGCAGGTCAAGGTAGCGCGTCCGTCGCGGATGTCGAGTTCCCAGGTTCCGTCTTTCAGCCAGAGCGTCAGCAGGGGCGCGTCGTTGGCGGGCGCATTGGGCCGGTCGCGGCGCGCGGGCGTGGTCAGCCATAGTCGGGTCGGAGTGGCGACCGGCTGGCCGAACGTGAGGACGGGAGCCGCGCCAGGCTTTTTCAGCAGCCATTCGTTGATCGCGCCGGACGCGGCCCGCACGAGCGACTGCCCGGTGTTTTCGGCCCGCGAGACCATCTTCACGACGACGTGACCGGAGCGTTCCAGGGGCTTGCCGTCCAGGGCGAGGGCGAGCAGCGCGCCGAACTGCGTGGGCGTCGTGAAGCGCAGCCCGCCCAGAGCGTACACGCGACCGGGCG
>JBBRNU010000077.1:0-11438 GCA_038230115.1 Chthonomonadales bacterium
CGCGATTGTCGCCGGGGTTCCGCCCGACTTATGCACCCTCAGCGACCCCGCCTATCTCGGCCCGCTCGCCCGCAACCACGCGCTGCTGCCGCTCGACGAGCGGTTCCGCGCGTCCGGGTTGCAACCGTCCGCTTTTGTGTCTACGTCACTGGAATTGTGCCGTTATCAGGGCCAACTCTACGCCCTGCCGTTCCTGATTGACGACGCGGCCCTGCTGTGGAACCGGGACGCCCTGGCGCAAGCCGGACTCGACGCCGCGCATGGCCCGCGCACCCTGGACGAATTGGGCGAGTGGGCCGCGCGCCTGACGACCCGCAACGCCGAGGGCCGCATTACCCGATTGGGACTGCGCCCGCCCGCCGACATTTACCTGCTCTTCGCCCTGTTCGGCGGCAAATTCGTGGACGCGACCGGCAAGCGCGTCACGACGGACGACCCGGCCAACGTCGCCGCCCTAACGTGGTACAAGAACCTGATTGACCGCATGGGCGGCATCGAGGCCGTGAACGCCTTCGCCGCCGGGTTCGGGCGCGATCAGGGCGCGAGCAACCCGTTTTTCGTCGGCAAGGTCGCCATGATGTTCAACGGCGAATGGAATCCGAACTGGGTGTCGCGCTACGCCCCGAAATTGCGCTATGGCGTCGCGCCCGCCCCGCCGCCCCAATCCCGGCCCGACCGCGCGCGAACGACCTGGCTGGGCGGCAACCTGTTCTGCATCCCGAAAGAAAGCCGCCATCCCGACGCCGCGTGGGATTTTCTCGTCTGGATGCAGTCGCAAAGCGCCCAAACCGGGTTTGCGCGCGACATGAACAACGTGCCGAACCAGCGGGCCGCGCTCCACGCCCCCGAACTGCGAACCGGGGCCGATTTTCGCGCGCAGTACGCCCGCTTCCTCGACCTCGCCGACAGCCCGAACGCCGACTATTTTCCTACGCTCCCGGTCGCAGGCTACTACATGAACCAGATGAGTACGGCGATTGACCGCGTGTTGTACGGCGAAAAGACGGTGCCGCAGGCCCTAGGCGACGTGCGCCGCCGGATGCAGACCGAACTCGACCGGCAGGGCGACGGCGAAGGGAGGCCGGGGCGATGATGCACGCCGAAACCCGCCGCGCGCGGCGCGACCTGCGGCTTGGCCTGGCGTTCGTGTCGCCCTGGCTGATCGGATTGGTCATCTTCACGATTTACCCGATCCTCGCGTCGCTGTACTACAGTTTCTGCGACTATCGCATTCTCAGCCCGCCGCGCTGGGTCGGCTGGAGCAACTACGTCGAACTTTTTTCCGACCGCGAGTACTTCCTGCAATCGCTCTGGAACACGGCCTTCATGTTTCTGGAACTGCCGGTCGCTCTCGCCCTGTCGCTCGTCATCGCCCTGCTGCTGAACCAGAAGCTGCGCGGCATGGCCCTGTTCCGCACGCTCTACTATTTACCCTCCGTCGTGCCGACGGTCGCGGCCTCGATTTTGTGGCTGTGGCTGCTCAATCCCGACTACGGGCTGGTCAACAAGTCCCTGCTCGCCCTGCATCTGCCCGCCCCGGCCTGGCTCAACGACCGGGTTTGGGCCAAGCCGGGCTTTATCCTGATGGATTTGTGGGCGGTCGGGGGCGGCATGATTATCTACCTCGCCGCGCTGCAAGGCGTGCCGCAGCATCTGTACGAGGCAGCGGAGTTGGATGGAGCGACCGGCTGGGACAGACTGCGCCACGTCACCCTCCCCGCGATCTCGCCTGTGATCTTCTTCAATCTGATTTTGGGCGTCATCGGCACGTTCCAGTACTTCACGCAGGCGTTTATTATGACGGGACTGAATGGCGCGGCGAACGTCGGCGGCCCCGCCAACGCAACGCTCTTTTATGCGGTATATTTGTATCAGAACGCCTTCCAGTATTTCCGCATGGGCTACGCCTGCGCGATGGCCTGGGTCTTATTCTTGATTACGCTCGCCGCCTCGCTCGTGGTCTTCAAAACCTCGGCGCGCTGGGTCTATTACGAGGGCGGCGAGAAGTGAAATTCGGCCCAATTTCGGCCTGATTTCAGCAATCAAGCAGGGAATTTTCCGTTTATTTATTCGTAAATAGCGGCATGGAAACGCTAGAAAACAATCCGCCCGATTGGGCGCAGGACGCCATCTTCTATCAGATTTTTCCCGACCGATTTGCTAACGGCGACCGCAAAAACGACGGGCCGGACGCGAAACCCTGGGGGTCGCCGCCCAATTTTTTCGACCGCGAAGGCGGCGATTTGAAGGGCGTCCTGAAGCATTTCGACTACCTGCGCGATCTGGGCGTCAACGCGCTGTACCTGAACCCTATCTTCGCCGCCAACAGCAATCACGGCTATAACACAACCGACTACGAGCGGATTGACCCGCATCTGGGAACCGGCAAAACGTTTCAGGAACTGGTCTCCAAAGCGCACAACGCGCGCTGGCGCGTCCTTCTCGACGGCGTATTCAACCACGTCGGAACCGATTTCGCGCCGTTTCAGGATGTGCTGCGAGAGGGCGAGCGGTCGCGCTTCAAGGATTGGTTCACGATCCGGCGCTTTCCAATTGACCCGACGAACGGCGATGACCCCGGCTACGACTACTTCCGCCTGTCGGCGGCGATGCCCAAACTGAACAAGGCAAACCCCGAAACCCGTCAATTTTTGCTGGACGTCGCCGCCCGCTGGGTCAAGACCGCGCGCATTGACGGCTGGAGGCTCGACGCCGCCGACGAACTGGGCGCGGATTTCCTGCGCGCCTTCCGAAAGGCCATCCGCACGGCGCGTCCGGACGCTTTTATTATCGGCGAAATCTGGCCGGACGCACGCGAGTGGCTGCAAGGCGATCAGTTCGATTCGGTCACGAACTACCGGCTGCGCGGCCTGGCCCTCGATTTCTTCGCCAACGACGCCAGCTCGCCCGAAGATTTCAACGGTCAACTCGCCCAATTGCGCGACGATTACGGCCCGAAAGCGACGGCGGTCATGTTCAACCTGTTGGGCAGTCACGACACCGACCGCCTGCGAACCGCCTGTCACGACGACCGCAATCGCCATCATCAGGCCGCCTTATTTCAAATGACGTACCCCGGAACGCCCTGCATTTATTATGGCGACGAGATCGGCATGGCGGGCGGAACCGACCCCGACAATCGCAAGGTCATGGTCTGGGACAGCGAGCGGCAGGACGGCGAGACGCTGGATTTTTACCGCCGCATCATCGGACAGCGCCGCAAGCGCGCCGTCCTGCGGCGCGGCGACTACCGAACCGTGCTGATCCATAACGATTTCGGCCTGTTCGCTTATCTGCGAACGCATGGCGATCAGCGCGCCCTCGTTGTTTTCAACCGCAGCGACGAGGAGCGCGAGGCGACCGTCCGCCTGGCCGACATCGGCGACGGCCCCTATTCCGACTGGCTCGGCGGCAAGACGGCCTGTCGGCGCGAGTCGGAAGCCCTGACAATCTGCCTGCCCGCGCGCGGCTGCGCCCTGCTCGGCGCGGGCCGCTGATGTCCTGCAAAGAGGCCTTCCGAAAGCGTGTCTAACAATGATTGTCCTTCTTCTTGCCTGGCTCTGGATGCTGCCGGTTTCGCTTCTTGCGCCGCCCCGACCGACTGCCAGGCCTGCTCAAGTCGCGCGCGGCGAGCGGCAGGCGGTTCCGTTTCGCTTTGTGGACGCGACGGGCGCGGCGCATTCCGTCGCGGTTGCGGGAACGTTCAATGGCTGGAACAAGAATGCCAACCCGCTGACGAAAGCGCCGGACGGCAACACCTGGACCACGACGCTGCCACTGGAGCCGGGCGTCTACCAGTACAAATTTGTTCTCGATGACGCGACATGGCAGGCCGACTCTGCCGCGCCCGTTTTCGACGATGGCAACGGCAACCGCAATTCGCTGCTGACGGTACGCCCGCACGGGTACGATACGCGCCCCGGCGTGATCGGCGACGGCCTGATTACCGGCTCCGCCGTGCGGCACGCGCCAATCAGCCGCGACGTCGCGCGCCTGGACGCCCGACACGTGCGGCTGACGCTGCGAACGCGGCGCGATGACGTGCGCGCCGGGGCGCTGATCCTTTTCGAGAACGGGCGGCGGCGCGAACTGCCGCTCGTCCGGCGCAATCAGGACGCCCTGTTCGATTACTGGCGCGCGGTCGCGCCCCTGCCCGCGCGCGGCCCGCTGCGCTACGCTTTCCGTTTGCAGGACGGCCCCAGCCCGCGCTGGTACGACGCGCGCGACTGGCTGGTGACGCCGACGTTTACGCCGCAATGGTTCGTTCTTGACCCGGCGCGCTTCCCGGTCTTCGCGGTTCCCGATTGGGCGCGCGACGCCGTTTTCTACCAGATTTTCCCCGACCGCTTCGCCAATGGCGACCCGACGAACGACGGCTCGAACCCGATCCCCTGGGGCGGCCCGCCTGACTCGTCGCGCTACATGGGCGGCGACTTGAAGGGCGTTTTGCAGCATTTCGACTATTTGCGCGACCTGGGCGTCAACGCGCTGTACTTTAATCCGCTCTTCGCGGCCCGCAGCAGTCATGGCTACGACACAACCGATTACCATCGGGTTGACCCGCACTACGGCGACAACGATCAGTTCCGTGCGCTCGTTGAAAAAGCGCATCAGCGCGGCTGGCGGGTTATTTTGGACGGCGTATTCAACCACACCGGCGTGGATTTCGCGGGCTTCCGCAGCCTGCAAACGGACGGGGAAAACTCGCCCTACCGCCAATGGTACTTTGTGCGCGGCTTCCCGATTGAAGTGCGTAACGGGCAGACCAACTATGTGGGCTGGTTCGGCACGCCCTGGATGCCCAAACTCAACGTGGCGAACCCCGACACGCGCCGCTACCTGCTCGACGTTGGAACGCGCTGGATTACGGACGCGCACATTGACGGATGGCGGCTCGATGCCGCCGATGAAGTGAAGCCCGACTTCTGGCAGGACTTCCGCAAGGCCGTGCGCCGCGCCGACCCGAACGCTTATCTTGTCGGCGAAATCTGGGGCGACGCCGGGGCGTGGCTGCAGGGCGATCAGTTCGACGCCGCGATGAACTATCGCTGGCGTGGCGCGGCCCTCGATTTTTTCGTTTTCGACAAGGCCGCGCCGTCCGCTTTCGACGCCCGGCTCGCGCGCATTCGCGACGATTATCCGCCCGCCGCCACGTCCGTCATGTTCAACATGCTGGGCAGCCATGACACCGAACGCCTGCGAACGCTTTGCCGCAACGACCGCGACCGCGAGCGGCAGGCCGTGCTGTTTCAAATGACCTACCCCGGCGTTCCCAACATCTATTACGGCGACGAAATCGGGCTGGAAGGCGGGCGCGACCCCGATAATCGGCGCGGCATGGAATGGGACGCGACGCAGCAGGACGCGCAGACCCTGACGTTTTATCGCGACCTGCTCCGCCTGCGCCGCGACCATCCGGCCCTGCGGCGCGGCGAATACAAAACGCTTGTCGCTGACGACAAAACCGGCGTGTTCGGCTTCGCCCGCGTCCACCCGAAAGAGACCGTGTACGTGTTCTTCAACCGCAGCGACAAGCCGCAGGCGGCGACGCTGACGCTGCCCCCCGGCTCCCTCCTTTCCATCCATTACGGCGACAACCTGACGCTCGACCGGGATCACGCGCGCCTGCGTCTCGGCCTGCCAAAATTCGGCGCGGCGGTTCTTGGCGTTGCAAAGCCCGTAGCGCCGAAAGGCTGAAGCGGCGGGACCGAACGGGACGAAACGAATTTCTTCGCTGGTGGCGTTCCGCCGTGTGTCCTTCGGACACGCAATTCAGCGCAGGTTTCAATAACGAGCGGCATGGGCCTCTCTCCTTACGAACTTATCTTGTCCCTTATCTTTGTGGTAAGATAGGAAACGCCCCCTTCGGAGCGGTTCGCAGGCTTCCTGATGAGATCAGGAAAAAGTTACGGGACAAGATAAGTTGTAGGCGGGCGGCGTGTCGCGGCGGGCGCTCAGATTAGTACGAACACGCGCGGCAAAGCGCAGAGTATTCGTTCCGAGTAGGGCGGCAAGGCCGAACCCGGCGTCCACGATCAGGGCCTCGTGGGGCGCAAGCGTCCGGGCGGCCTGCCCCACGAGGCGTTTCTGCAAGGTCGCTTCGCTTTCGCCCTGAGAGCGGCACACCACGAGACGGGGCAGGCCCAGGCGTGTCTGTCCGACGTATCCGACCCCGACACACAGTCCGAAGACAACAGCGGGGAAGGCTTTGCCTGCTTCGTTGACGTAGCGCTTGCTGTCCAACCCGCGCAACTGCGGGCGAAAGAAGGCGGTCAGGTCACAGGCGACCGGGCGAACGCCATCCTAACAACAGGGGGCGAACTGACCTTCCTCAACCATGCGCTTGCGCCAGCGGGCGAACAGGTCAGAGGGGCGTCAGCGCCCGTAGTATAAAGCAGCTTCGCCCCGTCGTACGGCGTCGGGGGCAAGCCCCAGACTGGCAAGGGCCGGAAAGACCGCGCCGCGAGCGGCCAGAAAGCGCCCGGACAGCAACGCGAAAAGCAAATGAAACAGGCCCAGGTTCGTGCCGACGGGAACATCGGCGAGTACTTGCGTCAGCAGGCACGCGATACAGTAAACGGTTGGGGACATCAGGGCAGTTCTTTCGGCGAGTTATGTTTGGCGACTTAACTCTACCGCACCGAAGCCCTGATGTCGGAACTGTATTTGTGTCTACATGATTTTACCGGAAACTAAAGTCATTGACGCTCACCTTGTTTTGGGAAGGAAAGAACCCGTTTTGCCCTTTGTCTTTCGCGTCGTTCGCCTTGCAGCCATCGGCTGCGACTTTGGTGTCCACCCTGTGTGTGGAGGAGAATTCACTTGTCATTCCATCGCCTGTTATCCCCTTTAGCGCGTCCGGCAGTCATTGCGCTTATACTACCGTCTTTTCTGGCAGTGTGCGCTGAGTCGGCCCGCGCCACCGAATGGTACGTGAGCAGCGGCGTGGGCAAAGGAGCGACGATGCGCGGCGCGGATACCAACTCCGGCAGCCGCCTTGACGCGCCGTTCGCCCACATCCAGCGCGCCGCAGACATGGCGCAGCCCGGCGATGTCGTCTGCGTACGGGGAGGAACGTATCGCGAAACTGTCACGCCTCCCCATTCGGGAACCGCCCAGGCTCCCATCGCTTACCGCCCGTACCGCCAGGAGGCGGTCACAATCAGCGGAGCGGACGTGGTGACCGAGTGGTCACGCGCAGCCGACGGCGCGTACCGCGCCGCCATGCCCGCCGACTTCTTCCGGTCGACCATCAATCAGAGCGACCAGGTATTTGTGGACGGGCGCATGATGGCTCTGGCGCGCTGGCCCAACCCATCCCCCGATGTTTCCCGCCCGGCCAAGTCCACCATTACGAAATTCATCCGCAAGACCCGCGACAAAGCCACCAATTGGACAACCGCTGTCTTCGAGGACGCCGCGCTTGCGCCCGCCGAAGACAACTATTATGTCGGGGCGGAAGTCGTGATTCAGCCCAACAAAGACGCCTGGAGTTGGACACTCAGCGGAACTGTGATCGCGCAGCAGGGCAGGCAGCTCACCATCCGCTCTCGCAACGACAGTGGGCAGGACGGCAGTCAGGCCGCGTACGCGGTGGGCAGCCGCTACTACCTGCACAATCTGGGCAAACTGCTGGACGCTGACGGCGAATGGTACCACGACCGCCGCGCAGGTCAGCTCGCGTTGCGCTGCCCGGACGGCAGTGACCCGACTCAGCACAGCATCGAGGCGAAGCGGCGCGACTACGCTTTCAACCTCGACAGCAAAAGTTACATCATCGTGCAGGGCTTCCACCTGTTCGCCTGCTCCCTCACCACCGATATAAAGGCGGGCAGCGGCGTGGAATGGGACGACAACGGCAACGACCGCTACCCCTGGCGCGGCGCAAAGACCATTGCACCCGCCCATCACCTTGTCATAGACGGCATTGACGCGAAATACCTAAACCATTTTACCGATATGTCCGGCCACTTTTTCCTGCAATGGGGCCAGAATACCGGTATCGTGGTGAGCGGTTCCGACAACATCATTCGCAACTGCACCCTTCAGTACAGCGCGGGACACGGCATTGTCACGCTCGGCCAGCGCAACAAAGTAATCAATAACTTGATCGAAGACGTCAGTTACCAGCAGGCAGACTGCGCGGGCATCAGCACGGGCGGCGCGGCGGATTCCTTCGACCACGAGATCGCCTACAACACGATCCGACGCTGCGGAAGATCGGGGATTCTGCCCCGCAACCTCCGCAATTCGACACCGGGTCACCTCGTCGCCCGCATCCATCACAACGACATCAGCGCGTGTATGCTACAGGACTTCGATGGCGGCTGCCTGTACGCGGCTGGCGACGGCACGTTCACCCGCATAGATCACAATTGGTGTCATGACGTGAGTGGCTTTGCCGCCTCCGGCATCTACCCCGATGCCCTGAACAACTGGATCATAGATCATAATGTAATCTGGAACGTGGAATGGGGTATCCATTTGCAAAACAACGGCGTCCTCATTGCGAACGCCCTTTGCTACAACAACACCATCCTGGTCAGGAACACCAGCGGCGTCTCCTATGGCCCGTTCGGTTTTGCCAACAACGCCAATCACAATGAGGGCAGCCTGCTCGTCAACAACCTTGTGGCTTGTCTGAACCCCGCCGAAAGCAAGGGCTATCGCCCCGTGAGCGGTGGATTCGAGCAGGCGGAGATCGGCAAAAATTTGTTCTGGGACAGCATCGCCGGTTCCGCCACCGACCCTCATTTCGCCGATATACTACGATTTGTGTTTACACTGCAAGCTGATTCACCCGCCCGCGACGCGGGCCAGGTCGTTTCCGCCGTCACGCGCAGCGGCCTGACCATTCCCGCGTTCAACGATCCTGTGAGCGGGGTCGCGCCCGACTTAGGCGCGTATGAGTTCGGACAGCCCCCCTGGAAAGCGGGCTGTACGCTCCCTGCTCACCATTGAGGGAAGTCAGGCCCACTGCTGCCTCGCGTTGTTTTCAACAACGCGACTCTCTAACGCGCCTCTGGCTGTTCCTACTTTTTATTTCAATCTCTTTACTCCAACTTTAGTCTCCGGTAAAGGCAACGGTTTACGTCGTCGTTGACGACGCTCGCACCGCCTTTTTGCGTCGATGGGCGTCTACTCCGGTCTTGCGATGAGCCGTGACGCGGTTCTTCTTGCGAAGTTGTTCCGACAACCCGGACAACTCCGCGCAATTCCCCTGCGAAAGCGCCCGCCGCAGCCGCCCGCACGGGGGGCGGGCGGCTCTGTCCCAGAACCCCGTCGCCATCGGCGCACTCAGGGCGGCGGCATACGCCAAGACGCTGCCCGCCAGCAAGGCCAGTTCGGGCAAGCGCAAGCGGCTTTCGCCTCCGAAGGCAAACGCCCGTTGCGCGCCCAGCATCGGTTTGGCGGCAAGCGGTAACGGCGCGACGGCCCACCGGTCGCGCTGCAACCGCCCACCGGTCGCGCTGCAACCGCCCACCGGTCGCGCTGCAACCGCCCACCGGTCGCGCTGCAACCGCCATACCGCCCAGGCGCTCCCGTCCAGAGTGGTCGCCAGCAGCAACGGTTCTTTGTAGCGCGGGTCACGCACCGCCACGATGCGAAACCCTGCCGCGTCGGGGGGCGTCGGGCAACACCAGCCCGTTCCAGACCTGCGCCGTAATCCGGCGCTCGCCGTCGCGCCAGAGCGCGGTATCGTCTAGCAACGTCGCGGCAATCGCCTTGTCCGCCCGTGTGCGGGCCAGAGGACGCACGATCTCGCCCCGCTTGGGACGCGGGCCACGCCCCTTGTAGGCGGCTTATTTTGTCCCTTATCTTTGCGATGATATAGGGAACGCCCCCTTCGGAGCGGTTCGCAGGCTTCCTGATGAGATCAGGAACAAGTTACGGGACAAGATAAGCCTTACGAAGGAGAGGGGTTGGGATGAGGTGGTGTCCGAAGGACACACAGCCGCAGGCTACCAAGCGAAGAAATTTATTCCGTCGCCCCCGAAAGTCTTTCCCTTTGTGGTTCCGGCAGGACATCGCAGCGCGGGCGGTGAAACAGCAGCCATCACCTGTCGGGAGGAGCCATTATCGTGCGCGTGCTGATGCTGTCGTGGGAATACCCGCCCAAGATCGAAGGCGGTCTCGCCCGCCACGTCGAGGAAATTTCCTGGGCCATCGCCAAGCGGCCCGACATCGAGGTGCATGTCGTCACCTGCGATTTTCCCGGCGCTCCCGCCGAAGAAATCTTCAACGGCGTCCACATTCACCGGGTCGCGGCCTACGACTCGCCGGGCGGACATCGCGACTTTGTGCATTGGGTGCATCAGCTCAACGCCGCCATGCGTGACCGCGCGCACGCCCTCTGCCGCGAATGGCTGGCCCCCAAAAAACGCGGCGACCCGCAGGCCGATCCCAAGAAACTGGCCGACCAGGACGCCATTCTACTGCACGCCCACGACTGGCTCTCCTACTTCGCCGCTGTCGAACTCAAGCACGCCTACAAACTCCCGCTCATCGCCACGATTCACGCAACGGAATTCGGGCGCAACAACGGCATCCACTCCGACATCTCGCGCTACATCAACGGCGTCGAGAACGATTTGATTACCGAAGCCTGGCGCGTGATTGTCTGCACCGGCTTCATGAAGGGCGAAGTCGAGTACGCCCTGCACGCCCCGCCGGACAAAATAGACATCATTTACAACGGCATCAACGCCGAGAAATTCGACTTTGATTTCACGTTCGCCGAGCGCGAAGCGTTCCGCGCGCAGTTCGCCGCCCCGGAAGAAAAGGTCGTGATGTTCGTCGGGCGCGGCGTCCGCGAAAAGGGCGCGCACGTCCTGATTGACGCCCTGCCCCGCGTTCGCGCCCGCTACCACGACTGCAAATTGGTAATTGCGGGCGGCGGCTACCGGCAGCACTTGATGGATCAGGCCCGCGCCCTGGGCATGGAGCGGCACGTTTTCTTTACGGGCTTCATTCCCGATGACAGTCTGCTGCGGCTGTACAAAGTGGCCGACCTCGCCTGCTTCCCCAGCCTGTACGAGCCTTTCGGAATTGTGGCCCTGGAAGCGATGGCCGCGA
The DNA here is from genome assembly GCA_038230115.1 of Chthonomonadales bacterium. Taxonomy (GTDB): domain Bacteria; phylum Armatimonadota; class Chthonomonadetes; order Chthonomonadales; family Chthonomonadaceae; genus JBBRNU01. The sequence continues at coordinate 11,077 of JBBRNU010000077.1, forward strand.
AAACCCCGCTCGTGGTCTCGAACGCGGGCGGTCTGCCGGAAGTCGTGCAGAACGAGGTAACCGGCCTCGTCACGCTGGCCGACAACCCCGACAGTCTCGCCGAAGGCATCCTGCACCTGCTGTACGACCCGGAATTCGCCCGGCATCTGGCCGAAAACGCCTTCGCGCGCGTCCAGACCGTGTTCGATTGGGATGTGATTGCGGCGGAAACCGAAGCCGTGTACGCGCGCTGCTGGGCCGAATACAAAGCCAGTTCGTGGTAGAGAAGGGAACGGGAATGAATCCCCGTTCTGAAATGCACAGCCCGCCTGCGCGGGCTGCAATGCCGCCTCGCTTCAATTAAGTAAGAACTCTTGGGTCAC
>JBBRNU010000078.1:0-11303 GCA_038230115.1 Chthonomonadales bacterium
CAGGAAGAAACAACCGTCTTTCAGTCGGCAAGGCCAAAACAAGAATGCCGCGATTACCGATGAGTATTGCGTCCGATAGGACGCTTGCACTTTCTTGCCGGACGTTTTCAACGCCCGGCAATCCCATCGTGCGACAACTGCGGCTTATTGTTCCAAATGCAGGCGGGCGGCGGCTTCCAAACCGCTCTCGTAGGCCTGATACACGCGGCCATTTTCCGGGCGCAGGGCGTCGCCGCAGACCACAACCGAAGCGCCGGGCGGGTTCGCCACGTTAAAATCCGCCATGCCGCGCGGCTGCGAATAACGCCACCGCTTCACCTGCGACCAGGCGGGTTGATCGTACTCCGCGCCAAAGAGCAGGCGCAGTTCTTCCAGGGTCGCGGCGACGATGGCGGCGTCGGGCGCGGCGTACTGCTCGGCGCTGAAGGCCGGGCCAAGCTGCGCGATGACGAGCGCCTGCCCGTTCGGGGCGCGTTCCGGGGCTTTCGTCCGCTCGAAGGCCGCCCATAGCAGCGGGCGGCTGCGATCTTCGGCCAAGAGCGCGTAGGCGGGCGGGGCGGGCATCGGGGGGGCGTAGCCAAGCAGAACCGTCAGGCACGCGCCATACGGCACGGCGCGCAGGGCTTCGATCCGGCTCGCCGGGGGCGCGTCATCGCGGAGGCGGCTTGCGGCCAGCAGTTCAGCAGCCTGCGGAGCCGGAGCCGTCACGATCACGCGATCCGCCTGCCCGGTCTCGCCGTCTCGCTCGTCATAAAGAACGATCCCGCGCGCGTCTCCTTCCAACCGGCCCACGCGGGTCTCGAAATGAATGGCCGCCAGTTCGGGCGGGAGCGATTGCGCGAGGAGTTTGGGCAGCGTGGTCAGGCCGTTTCGGTACGTGAACTTCGCTTCGGCCTCGTATTCCGGGTCGGGCGAACGGATCGTCCCATCGTTTTGATAGACACGCACCGGCGCGTCAATGCGAACCAGCGCGTCGGAAGGCAGCTCTTCCTGCATCACGCGAGCGAGCGCGAACGCCCCCGGCTTGACGTTTTGCGCCCCATGATCCAGAATGCAGCCTTCCACGCGCCGGGTTGCCACGCGCCCCCCGACCGACCGGCTCTTCTCATAAATCGTGACGGACACGCCCGCCTGCGTCAGCGCGCGAGCGGCGGCCAGACCCGCCATGCCCGCCCCGATAATGGCAACCGTGCGCGCCATGCCGCCCCGCTTTCTTTGCAAACCCGCTTTCGACTCTCTGACGTTCGGTCAAGGCATTCTTCGTAGGGCGCGAATCTTTGCGCCGTATTTTCAGGGCAGGGCAAGCCCTGCCCCTACAGAAGAGACAGAGGCGTCAAAGCCGCCTCCTTGCCCTCAGTCGGTTTTCGTGTCCAGCGGGCGGTTGGTTCCGGGAACCACCTGCGCGACCGCAAACGAGCGCCGCACGTCGGTGATCCGCACTTTGGTTTTCTGCCCGACCAGCTTGGCCCCGTCGTCCAGGTCGAGCAGGTAGCCGTTGGCCCACCCGATGCACTTGTTGGGTTCTTTTAGCAGCGACCGCGCCACGCGGCATTCCACAACCTGCGCCCGTCGGTACGCGGCCCGGCCCTTCTCCAACTCGGCCATGTCGCCCGCCTCGATGCTGTATTTTTCCATGTGCGCCGAATCGTCGCAGCGGACATACACGGCCTTTTGCAGATGGCGCTCGATTTCCTCGATGGTCGCGCCGTCCGGCCCGATGAGCAGTTCGGCCACCTCTTCATGACACGTCACCAGGAGCGCGTCCTTGCGGGCGTTTTTCGGATCGTTGGCCTGTCGGCGCAACTCCCGCTCTACGACAATGCTGACGCTCTCGGCGGAGGGCAGATTGCCCCGCCCCTTGCAGTACGGGCATTCGTCGGTCATGAACCCGGTCAGGGTTTCGCCGGTTCGCTTGCGCGTCATTTCGACCAATCCGAGCGGGCTGATGTTGGAGATTTTCGTGCGCGAGCGGTCTTTTTTCAGCGCGCCTTCCAGGGCTTTCAGGACGGACTGCTTGTCGCGCGGGTTGTTCATGTCAATGAAATCAATGACGATGATGCCGCCGATGTCGCGCAATCGCAATTGCCGGGCGATCTCGAACGCCGCGTCCATGTTGGTTTTCACGATGGTTTCGGCAAGACTGCCGCCGCCCGTGAATTTGCTCGTGTTCACGTCAATTACGGTCAGCGCTTCGGTCTCGTCAATGACGAGCGACCCGCCCGACTTCAGGAACACCTTGCGCCGCGTCAGGCGGTCAATTTCCGTTTCCAGTCCGTAGCTGTCGAAGATCGGCTGCACGCCGTCGTACAGGTGGATGCGCCCCTTCAGTTTGGGCGACAGGCGATCCAGCAACTCGTTCGCCTTTTCGTATTCGGCGGGATCGTCAATGACGAGTTTCGTGACATCCGATCCGAACACGTCGCGAATGGTTTTGTAGAGAAGCGTCAAATCCTGCTGCACGAGATACGGCGCGCTGACGCTCTTGGCGGTTTCCTGCACCTGCCGCCATGTTTTCATCAGGAAGTCTTTGTCCTGACGCAGTTCCTGCTCGGTCTGCTCTTCGGCTTCGGTGCGGATGATCAGGCCAAACCCCGGCTCACGCAGTTTGTCGCCGATTTTTTTCAGGCGGTCGCGCTCTTTGGGGTCTTCGATTTTGCGCGAAACGCCCAGATTGTCGGCTTCCGGCATCAGGACGAGGTAGCGGCCCGGCAGGGAAATGCGCGTCGAGACCCGCGCGCCTTTCGTGCTGCGCGGCCCTTTGATGACCTGGACCAGCAGTTCCTGCCCCACTTTCAGTACGTCGCGAATGCGCTGCTGACGCAAAGCCGAGCGGCGAATATTACGGCGCGGGCGGGCATTCGCGCGGCCTTCGGCCCCGGCCTCGCCATTTTCCGTCTCGCCGCTCGCGGCCTCCTCGGTTTCGTCGTCTTCCTCATCCTCGTCCAGCCCGTCCAGCAGTTCCAGATCGGTTTCGTCGCCTTCCAGCAGGTCGCCGTCCGTTTCTCCTGCCGCGTCGGTCGCGCCGCCCCCGTTTCCGGCCCCATTCGCAGGAACCGCCGACGGACGCGCCGCGCCGTTTTCTGGGCGGCGCGCGGCTTGCTGCTCGCGCGGGCGGCGGTCGCCGGTCGCCTCGTCGCCAGTCGGCAGCACGTCGCCGACGAAGAGAAAAGCATTGCGCTCGATGCCGATATCCACAAAAGCGGCGTCGAGACTGGGCAGCACGTTCGCCACCCGGCATTTGTACAGACTACCGACCACGCGCTCGGCGCGCTCGATGTGCAGTTCTACCAGTTTGTTGTCTTCGGTCACGGCGATGCGGGTTTCACGTTCCCCCACGTTGACAATAATTTCTTTTGTCATCGGGTCGCCTCCTTTCAAGTGTTGTTGTCCGCCTGCGCGCAGCCATTGGTTTCGGGCGCGCGGGCTTTAAGTTGAATGCGGCAAAAAGTGTTGGGAACGGCAGCCGGTCAGCGGGCGCAAACGTCCGCTCGGCGCGCATTCGCAAGTCGTAAACAGAGATAGAAACGAAAATCGTAAGCGGGGCCAGCCAAACGAGGCGGCGCAAACGCTCGCCCGGCGCTTCGGAGCTGCGGCGCGGCTCAGGGCGTTTCGCGCTGCGCCAGAGGGAAAATTCGCGTTCGCTGAAAACGCAAAACGCGGCCATTGCAGGGCCGCGCAGGGGACGAGCGAGCGAAAATCAGGCGAGGGAAAACCCGGCGTATCGCAGAGCGCGTTCGCCGTTCGGGAGCGAAACAGAGCCGCGCCGCCGGGAAGGGGAGGCGTCCAGATTGCAGGGAAATCGCTTTTCGACATCAAGAACAAAAATCAACCATCAGAAATTTTTGCGGCAGTAGGGCCAAGAGGGACGGCGCGGCCAGACCTAAGTTCGGCCTGCAAGTCCGTCCCTTTCGTTACGGGCGAGCGGACTAGCCCTTCCTATCCCTTTTTGGCGGCGTCTTTCTTGGACGCTTCTTCGGCCTTCGCCAGCTTGTCCGACGCGCTCAGTTTGGCGAACGCATCCGGGCAGCCGCCGCAGCAGAAGTGGACGCGGTAATTGCCCACGACTTCGCTCTTGGCGGACTTGTCGGCGACCGCTTCGCCGGTCATCGGGCAGGTCCAGACATCGGCAATCGTGGCGGACTTGGAGGCATCGGCCTTCTTGACCGTCTTGGCGGCCTTCACGGATTTGACGGGCTTGACCGCCTTCTTCTTGTCGGTCTTGGGCGGGCCGGCCAGGGCGCTCAGGCTGCTCAACAGCGCGACGGCGGCGAAAAACGCAACGGATTTCTTCATAGCGGGTAAGGCTCCTTCCTCGGAGTCGAGGCGGGGTATCGCGCGCCCGTCGGCAAATAATTGCGGGCTGGGTTCCGTCTTTCAACGGCGCGCTAAGGTGGCGGGTCGGGCAGCGGAAAGCGCCCGGTCGCTTGCGGAACCGCGCCTCGGAGCAGACGGTCAGCCTGCCTTCAAAGCGCTTGATGTCAATTGTACCGTATTTGCAAAGAAGAAGCAAGCGCCGGGCGAGAATTTGCCGCAATCCGCGCCGCTCAGGGCCGGGTTTACTTTTTCAAGGCGCTTTCGGCTCGTCCTCGACGATCTTTTCTTTCGCGATCCACTTGACCCAACGTCCTTTGATCCGCCTGCGGGTCGTGGTGATCATCAACGCTCCGGTGGCGTCTTCCGTGATTTCCTCTGCCAACACCGGCCTGTTGTTGACAACCCGGTATTTCTCGGTCTGGTGGAAGCAGCAGCCGGACTTCCAGAAAGCGACGAGTTGTTTCCGCCCCGCGTCCGGGAAGAAGAGGCCGAGATAAACGCCCCGCGCCAATCGCGACAGCCCGGCGCTTCTGACAAACCGGCCTCTTCCGGGATTATACAAATACACTTCATACGATGGCCCGCCGTACCCGCCATTTCTGCCGTTGCAAATCGCCAGATCGTCCTGCCCGTCGAAGTTGAAGTCATCGAAAATGACGCTGTACTCGTCGTCGTAAAGCTTGCGGAGATTTTTGTTGGTTTTGGGGTCGTAGGCGGTCTGGTCAGAGTGAATTTCAATCGCGTCCAATTTCAAAACCTGGAACGGCGATTTGGCCCCTTTGCGAAAAAGGCGGACCTTCGCCGCGCCGGTGCAGGTTGTGTCCGTGCCAATACGCTCTTTTTTGTAATGCCCTTGCATCTGCACCGTCAAGTCGTACCGCTTCGAGACGCCTGGAATGCGGAGCGTTTCCTGTGCCAGCGAAACTTGAGTCGAGAATGACAGGAACAGCCCGACTGCCAACAGCGGTTTCATCATTGGTAACTCTTCGGGGCCGATGCCATACGAGAATTGGGTCGAGTTTGAGGTGTGCGCGCTTGCTGAACGGGTATCGCAGTAGTATAATGTTTCCACTTCCAACCCAACTTGCTACGGATGCTCGCCTGCTTGTCGAACGGGATTGAAACCCCGTTCTAATATGCGAAGACCACCTTCGTGGCCTGCAATGCCAAAGGGCTGGGCGTGTATGTAGCCCGCGCAGGCAGGCTTTGCGTTTCAGAACGGGCATTCATTCCCGTTCGACGCGCCTCATGCTCCCGTACCAGGCGAGCGGGCTTGAGGAGCAAGGCGGGTCTTCCAGTAAATATTTCGCATAATTACCTCAAATGCCGCTCAACTTACATCTGTAGCCTGGAAGGAAACGGGATTATGCTGAACAACTATTCGCGCGTTCGCTTGTTGACAGACCGATTTGTTTCCGAAGAGCTGCGCTGCGGGGCGACGGGCTACGTTATCGAGGTCTACGGCGATGGCAAGTACGAGGTGGAGTTCTCGGATGCCAACGGGATCAGCGTAGCGCAAATTGTAGCGTCGGAAACGGAATTGGCGGTCTGTGAGCCGTCGGGCGTAGCAGAAGCGGTTTGATACGACGGCCCTGCCTCCTTGCCGGGTTCTCAATCTCCGGCAAACCGTTGCTCTTTTGCGCTGACAGTCTTTCATTTTCGGCAGGCGGCTCGGCTATAGTATGCGCGTTGCAAGCATCAGGCCCAAAGGACGCGGTTTTTGCCGGAATGCTTGGCGCGGTACAGGGCTTCGTCGGCGCGCTGCACGATTTCGGCGGGGTTCAGGGCGTCTTCCGGCGACGAGGCGACCCCGACGCTGACCGTGCGCCGAATCAATTTTCCCTCGACGGCGATTTCCAGACGCTGCTCGATCTGCGCCCGAATCCGCTCGGCCAGGCGGCAGGCGTCGTCTTTGGCGGTTTCGGGCAGGATAATGAGAAACTCCTCGCCGCCGCAGCGTCCCACGTGGTCAATGGCGCGCACGTTTTCACGCAGTATCTGGGCGAGCAGGCGCAGCAACTGGTCGCCGTTCGGATGCCCATAAGTATCGTTGAAGGATTTGAAACTGTCCACGTCGAGCATCAAAACGGACAGGGCGCGATGATACCGGCTGGAACGGCGCATCTCCTCGCGCAGCAACTGGTGCGTGCGCTGATGGTTCCACAGTTGGGTCAGGCCGTCAGTCGCGGCAAGCAAGCGCAGACTTCGCCGGGCGCGCACGTTTTCCAGCGCCAGCCCGCACTGCGGAACCAGCGCGTGCAGGCGGGCCAGTTCGTCAGCGGCGAAGGGACGGGTCGCGGGCCGCATCCAGTGCGCGACGCCGAGCAGTTCCTGATGCACGACGATGGGATACAGCAGCCACGCGCCTTCGCCGGGTTCGCCCGCCAGTCGGCGCGGGTCGCGCGCGGCGTCGGCGATCAGGCGAGGGCGCAGGCGGACAGCAGCGTGACCGAGCAGCCCCTTGCCGAAAACGGCCTCGTAGTCGGCGAACGCGCCGGTATCGGGCAGCGCGCCCTGCGGAGTCAGCCGCCCGGTTTGCGCGTCGAACAGCCAGACAATGGCCCGGTCGGCCTCGACGAGGGACTGGGCGAGCGTGAGGAAACGTTCCAGAAGCCCTTCCGATTCGGTATCGAGGGTCGGGTCGGCGGCGACCGCCAGGCCCATCGCCTCGGCGGTCTCCAGCTGGACGCGCAGGCTGGCGATCTGACGGGTCAGGCGGGTCGTAGTATGGGCGAAAATGAGGAGCAGGATCAGGGGCAGGGCCGCGAGCAGGCCGTAACGCGCCTGAAACGGGGCGAGAACGACGACCGAGAGCAGCCCCAGCCCGTGCAGCAGGGCCGCGCCGAGCCAGCGCTGCCGGGCGCGCACGCTCCCGAACGCCTCGCCTTCCGGGTTCGTCATTAAGGGTGCGGCGAGCAGAATGGCGGTTAGGGCGAACACCAGGGCGGCCCAGCCCGCGCCTGCCAGTTGCGTTACGGCGATTTCCGCGCGCGGCATCTCCAGCAGGCGTGACGTTCCGCCAGCGAGAGCGAGCGTCCGGTGCGCGGCAAGGGCTGCGAGGGCCAGAACCGCTCCCTGAAATCGCGCGCCGCGCCGCGTTTCCCCGCCCGTCCAGCCGAACCGGGCTTGAATCAAGCCGACGGTCAGCGCGCCCAACGCCGCCGCGAGCGGCCCCAGCCAGAGCGCGAACGCAAAGACCAGCGGCGCGCTCAGGGTCAGCGGGCGCTCGCGCGTCCAGACGAGGGGAAACAGGCGCACGATCAGCAGGAACGCCGTCACGACGACTGCCGCGCCCAACGCAAGCGGCAGATGCGGCTCCTGCGCGGCGCGCAGCAACGTGAGCAAAACGGCAGCGACCATGACGGCGACCTGAAAGCCGTCGCGCCACCGCGAAGCAAACGGCGTCCGGCGCGGTTTTCGACCGGGGAAATCGTCCGGCCTCGTTCGCTGTTCGCCGGGTTTTGGCGCAGCGGACAACGGCGCGACCAAGGTAAAATCGCCCGACGCCGGATTTTGGAGCGCGCGGACGAGGGGCTTTTCGCCCACCTGCCGCTTCCAACGCAAAAGGTTCATGCGAAACGCTTCGCCTTTCTTCCTTTCTTCGCCGGGGAACAAAAGGAACCACATGTTGGGTACTATTAGGAAAGCGCGCGGGAAGCGCGCCGCAAAGCGTCTTCAACGCGAGAAAAAAGCGTCCCTAACGAAAGAAACTTGAAGCGGCGTCTGTTCGAGACCGCTCCGGCGGGCGGGCGAGCCGCCCCTGACCATGGCTTCATTATAGCAAATCCCCCCTGCCAATACAAGCGTTCCCCTGCCATCGGAACCCGATTTCGAGCGATTCTTCGCTTATTTCTTTTCCCGGCGAGCCGCTTGCCGACGCTGTCGCACCCCCCGCGCAAGATTTCGTCTGTTTCACACTTTCCGGCCCGATAAGAATCCCAACAGATGACCGAAGAAAGGATTGTTCCGCCATGTCTCTGACAGGCTCGTTGCGCCGCTATTCCGCCCTCGCTGGCGTTGTCGGCGCGGTTGGCGCATTGATTTCCGGGTGCGGCGGCGGAGGCGGCTCGACAACGCCCGCGCCCGGCCCCATCGGCGGGGGAACCTCCCGCGACGTCTGCCTCGCCAACGCGCCGCACAACGACGGACGAAAACGCTGGACGGTCTTGATTTACATGAACGCGGCCAACAACCTTCAGCCCGACAGCCTGCTCAACGTCGCGCAGATGGCGAAAGTCGGCTCCGACGCCGCCAACGTGAATATCGTCGTGCAGTGGAAGCAGTCGGCGAGCTGCCAGAATGGGGCCGACTGCGGGACGCCCTCGTTCGACGGCACGCGCCGCTACCTCATCAGCCCGCACACGGCTGCCGAAGTCAACCAGATCGAAAATGGCAACACCGTTTCGCTCGATCGCGACCGGCTCGGCGACCCGGCCACCAACTCCGGCGGCACGTCCGACATGGGCGACTACCGCACCCTCAACGATTTCGTCCGGTGGGGCGCGACGACCTATCCCGCCGATAACCTCGCCGTCGTCCTGTGGGATCACGGCTCCGGCTGGCGCTCGACCCGCGCGCCGGGCCTGAAACGCGCGCCCGTCTTCCGCGCGCTTTCGGAAGACGACAAGTCCTACCACGAAATTCAGACCGCGCAGCTGCCCCAGGGACTTGCCGGAACCGCGCAGCCGATAGATATGCTGATTGTGGACTGCTCGCTCGAACAGATGATCGAAGTCGCGTATCAAGTGCGCGGATCGGCTAAAGTCATGGTCGGTTCGGAAGAGAGTCCGCCCGGCGAAGGCTACCCTTACGATGCATGGCTGGGCGCGCTCAAAACGGGCGGCGCCAATCGGTGCGCCGTCGGCAGCAATATCGTGACCTCGTTCGTCGCCAATTATCCGACCAGCGACAACATTACGCAGTCGGTTCTCGACCTGTCGAAAATGGACGCGCTCGCCGTCGCCCTCGACAACTTCGCCAACAGCCTGCGCCAGCACATCAACGATCAGGCTCCCTTGCTCCAGTCGGCTCGCGAAGCCGTTCAGTTCTACAAGTACCCGGAAAACAAAGACCTATTCCACTATGCCGCGCTGATCAAGGCCGGTTCCACCGCCGCCGACCTTCAGCAGTCCGCAACCGCCCTGCAAACCGCCCTGACCGGAACCGGCGGCGCGGTCGTCGTCTCACAGCACGGCGCGTACAGTCAAGACAATTCCAATGGTCTGGCGATTTACATCCCCGGCCCCGGCGCGTACCTGCCGGAATATAACGACCTGGCCCTGTCGCGCGTCGCCCATTGGGGCGCGTTCCTGCAGTCGCAGACCCGCTGACGCCTCCGCCTGAAGGCGGAAGATCGCTCGACTGACGGCGAAAACCGCCTGATAGACAGCGGAGACCGCCCCCGGTCAAGCCGCCGACTGCGGCGGAACAAGATGGGGCGAAACAAAAAAAGCGCGCAGGAACGTCATTGTTCCTGCGCGTGATTGGATTTGGAATTAAAACGGCCCGTCAAGACCGATCAAGGAGGAGAAACGGCTGGTTCGCTCAGCCCTCTGCCGACGCGCCCGTTTCGCGGTTCCTCGCTGCGTCCCCTTACTTCACTTTATGGCCTGTACCCTGTACTCGCTCTACCCGCTATATCTGGTCGCGCACGATATGCATCGCGCCGCCAATGCACGCCATCGCGATTATCAACATCACCAGTGGCAGCAGCATTCTCGCGTTCCTTTCGCCTCCATGCCTCGGTTTTCGTTCGCTCGCCGCCTCCTTGCCGCGACATTAACATTGTTCCACGCGCTCCTCCCCGCCCATGCCGAAGGAATTACCGGGATTGCAGGAGAATGGCGCGCTTGCCTGCGGGCGGTTTTTGGCGCGATTGTAGCGAAACGCTAATCGCGGCGTTACCTGCGCGTAATCTTATCAGGTCAAGATGAAAGCGCTGTATGCCGCAATTTCCGTCGCGTCCCCTGCGTCCCTCCGCTCCTCGGACGCCCCGGACGCTCCCGATTTGCGGCCCGCAGCGCACTCTCTTTCCACCATCCTGTTTGCCTGAAAGCCGCCTCAAGAGCGGCGCGTCCGAAAGCCGAGGAAACTGTCGATGTTTTTGCCGCCCTTTCCAACTTTTCGCTCTGTCCGTTCCGCTCCGTCCGGGCAGCCTGCTGTCGCCGCTGCGAGCCTGACGCTTTGCCGCCGCCCTTCCCGCCAACGACCGCGCGCCGCGTTCGGGCTGGCGTTGGCATGGCTCCTCGTCCTATTTGCCGCCGCCAACCCCGCTCGCGCCAGCGCGCCGACCAACGGCGGCATCGCCGTCAGCGGCCCTGTCTTGACCTGGCAGGGAACCGCGACCGGAACCGGCTCGGCCCAGGGAGAATCAACGGCGGTCGAAGGCGTCAATGGCGACACCTATACGCTCACGGTGTCCGGCACGCAGGCCAGCTGGGCCGGAAAAGTCATCACGATCAAGATGGACTGGACGGTACCCGCCAACGATTACGACCTTTACGTCCACAAAGATTCCAATTCCGGCGCGCTTGTCGCCTCTTCTGCGGGCGGCGCTCCCAGCACGGAAGAGGCTGTCGTGATTGACCCCAGCGCCACCGGCGTTGGCGTTTATACCGTTCACGCCATTTATTTCACCACAACGCCCGGCGCGGATCAATACGTTTCGACCGCGACCGTCATCAACAAGCCGCCCGCCGGAGCCACATACCGCCTGGCGAACTATCTCAAAGGCGGCATGACCTTCAGCTCGAACTACGCCCTGACCTCGCCCGTCGCGAGCGCCGACGGCGAGCCGAGCAGCCGCACCGACAAGTTCGGCAACCACTATGTGGCGGGCATTCGCGGCGTTCCCGCAGGTGTGGATTTGTGGTATTACGACCTTCAGCCCCTGTCGCTGACTTTTGACCCCTTCATGCGGAACCCGATTTATCGCGGCCAGCCCGACTCCTTCACAGCTTCGGAATCCACGCAAGTCGGCGCGGACGGCG
>JBBRNU010000079.1:0-11293 GCA_038230115.1 Chthonomonadales bacterium
CTGCCGGCATGTATGACCTGCGCGCCGAGGCCGCCAAAGCGCGGGTCAATCAAGCGGGAGCGGTTCCCAATGGTCGTTAAGGACAGCCCGCCGATTAAGTCAGGAGCAGCGTCGGGCGAAGCGAAAAAAACAGACAGCGGGGGTACGACAGGCGCGGGGCAGGCCTCCGGGCAAATCGCCGCGTCCGGGGTGGGCTGGTCGCGGGCGCTGGCCCGTAAGCGCTTCGATCTCGCCCCGGAAACCGCGCCCGGTCTGGCGGCGAGTCGAACGCTCGGCCCCGCGTCGCTCATCGCGCTGGGGCTGGGCGCGCTGATCGGGGCCGGGATTTTCGTGTCCGTCGGCGTGGCCGCGCATGACAAGGCCGGGCCTGCGATTATCCTGTCTTTCCTCGTGGCCGCGATTGTTTGCATTGCGGTCGCCCTGTGCTACTGCGAATGCGCTTCCCGGCTGCCCGTCGCGGGGTCGGCCTACGCCTACGCCTATGCCGCCATCGGCGAGGCGGGCGCGTGGGGCGTCGGCTGGAATTTGGCGACCTGCTATTTTCTGGCGGCCTCGGCGGTGGCGCAAGGCTGGTCGGGCTATTTTCAAAGTCTGCTCGGCGCGTTGGGCGCTTCCTGGCCCAAAGCGTTCGGCGGCGCCCCGTTCGACGTGAACCCGGCCAGCGGATTATTCGCGCCGACGGGAGCCATCTTAGACCTGCCCGCGCTGCTCGCGCTCGCAGCCGTCACGGTCGTCGTGTATCGCGGCATTCGCGTCAGCCTGCGCGTCAACAACGCCCTGCTCGCGCTCAAATTGGGCGTGCTGGCCGTCGTTATCGGCGTGGGGCTGGCCCATGCCAAAATAGCGAACTGGACGCCGTTCGCGCCCTTCGGGTACGGCGGGCTGAACGGCAAAGACCTGCTGGCGACGCTCGGCGGGCAAACAGTCGCCGCCTCGACGGGAATGCTGGCCGGAGCCGCGACGGTTTTCTTCGCGTTCGGCGGCTTCGAGATGCTCTCGGTCTATTCGCAGGAGTGCCGCCGCCCGCGCCGGGACGTCCCAATCGGCGTGATCGGAACCATCGGCATTCTCACCCTGATTTATGTCGCCGTCGCCGCCGCGGTTGTCGGCATGGTTCCCTACGACCACATCAGCGTGAAAGCGCCGATTTCCGATGCGTTCCGCGCGGCGGGAATGCCCTGGGCGCAACTCCTGGTAGCGTTCGGCGCGGTGGCGGGGCTGAGTTCGGTTTTGCTGGTTATCGTGATGAGCCTGCCGCGCGTTTTGATGGCGGTCGGACGGGACGGCCTGCTGCCCGCGAAGTTTTTCAACGTCCTGCACCCCCGGTATCAGACGCCGACGAAGGGCGTCCTGTTTGTCGGGCTGACGGCAATGCTGGCGGGTTCCCTGCTGCCGATCCGACTGGTTATGGACGCGGTGATGATGGCGACGCTGGCAGGGTATGTCGCGGTCTGCGTCTTCACGCTGCTGCTGCGCCGCGATAAGAGCGGGGAGCCGATTTTTCGCGCCCCGCTCGGCCCGATCCTGCCGCTGTTCGGCATCGCGGCGTGTCTCGTATTGATGCTGTCGCTGCCGCCGGTGAACTGGATTCGGCTGGGCGTCTGGTGGCTGTTGGGCTTCCTCGTCTACGCCGGTTACGGACGGCGGCACAGCGTTCTCGCGCCCGGCGAAACCATCTGACAGGCCGAAAACAAGCGGAATTGAAATAGAAGCAAAGCGACAGAGCAACTAAGGAAGTCAAGAACAAGGAGCGGAAGCAATGCCACACATCAAACTGCCGGAGCATCCCGGCATCATCGGGCCGATGGCGGCGTATCCCGACAGCCGCAAGCCGCTGAACGACCTCGCGAACGTGGTCATGGTCGGGCCGTCCTCGCTGACGAAGGGCGAGCGGGAACTAATCGCCACGTTCGTCTCGTCGCGCAACGAATGCCAGTTCTGCATGAACAGTCATGCGGCGGCGGCGCGGCGATTGCTGGGAACGCAAAGCGAATTGGTGGACAGCGTGATCCAAGACCTGGAAACCGCGCCGGTCAGCGCCAAAATGCGCGCCCTGCTCAACATCGCGGATAAAGTGCGCCGGGACGGGCGTCTGGCGACCGTAGCGGACATCCAGCGCGCCCGCGACGCCGGGGCCGACGACCAGGCGATCCACGACACCGTGCTGATTACCGGTATGTTCGGGATGTTCAACCGCTACGTGGACGGGCTGGCGACCGTCGTTCCCGCAGACCCGGCGGTGTATGAGGAAATCGGCGAGCGGATCGCCACCAAAGGGTATGGCAGCCGCCAATTCGACTGACGGCCCGGCGGCGGCGAAGTTCGGGGCGTCGCGATCAGGAAAGTGCAAGAATGGCTGTCCTTTCCCACCGGGGAGGCAATTCACCCAACCCCCGGCCCCCTCCCAATCGCCGACGCACTCCCCATTCCCCACTGGGGAAGACAATGCACCTAACCCCCCGGCCCCCTTCCCCGGTGGGTTAGGTGCATGGCTCTTCCGGTAGGGCCGGGGGCAGGCGCATTCACCTCTGAAAAGAAGACACAAAACTCAAGCAGGTCAAAACTGGCGTCCGGCAATCCCGGCAGAAGGCGCATTCACCTCTGAAAAGAAGACACAAAACTCAAGGGTAAGTAGGTATAGCATCCGTTCCCAATGGCGAACAGGAAACGGGCCGACTTTCGGCGAATACGAGACCATCCCTGCGAATTCTATCGCGCGTTGATCCTCGTGGAGCGCCCTTATGTCCGAATTGCCCGCCGGAACCGTCACGTTCCTCTTTACCGACATCGAAGGCAGCACGAAGCTGTGGGAGACCTACCCCGACGCGATGCGCCCGGCCCTGGCGCAGCACGACCGGCTGCTGTATGCGGCGATTGCCGCGCACGGCGGGCGGGTCTTCAAAACTATTGGCGACGCTTTTTGCGCCGCCTTCGCCACCGCGCCCGCCGCCCTTGCCGCCGCCCTGGAAGCGCAGCTCGCCCTGCTGACCGAAGCGTGGGCCGAGCCGATACGCATTCGCGCTCGCATGGCCCTGCATACGGGCGCGGCGGAACCCCGCGACGACGATTATTTCGGCCCGCCGCTTAACCGCGTCGCGCGCCTGCTCGCGGCGGGGCATGGCGGGCAAACCCTCCTCACCCTGCCCACGCAAGAACTGTCGCGCGACAGCCTGTCGCCTGCCGTCACGCTGCACGACATGGGGCTGCATCGCCTGCGCGATCTGGCCCGACCGGAACAGGTGTTTCAACTGCGCCACCCGGCCCTGCCCGACGACTTTCCTCCGCTCCGGTCGCTCGACAACCCCGAATTTCCCAACAACCTGCCCCAACAGGTGACTTCGTTCATCGGCAGGGAGCGCGAAATCGACGCAATTACAACTCTCTTCGCGACAACCCGGCTGCTGACGCTGACCGGCAGCGGCGGCTGCGGCAAAACCCGTCTGGCGCTCCAAGTGGCCGCCGACGCCCTGGAAAATTACCCGGAAGGCGTCTGGCTCGTCGAACTGGCCCCCCTGTCGGAACCCGCCCTCGTCCCGCAAACCGTCGCCGCCGTCCTGGACGTCAAGGAACAGCCCGGCAAATCCTTCACCGACGCCCTCGTCGAAGCCCTCAAACCCCGGCAAACGCTGCTCGTCCTGGACAACTGCGAGCATCTGCTGACCGCCTGCGCGGGCCTGGCCGCGTCCCTCCTGCGCGCCTGCCCCGGCCTGAAAATCTTCGCCACGAGCCGACAGGGGCTGGGCATCGCGGGCGAGCAGACGTTTCGCGTGCCGTCGCTGTCCCTGCCCGACCCGAAACAGATCAACACGCCGGGCGGGCTGACGCAGTACGAGGCCGTCCGCCTGTTCATCGAGCGCGCCGCGCTGGGCAAAGCCAGTTTCGCCGTGACCAACGAAAACGCGCCCGCCGTCGCCCAACTGTGTTACCGGCTGGACGGGATTCCGCTCGCCATCGAACTCGCCGCCGCACGCATCCGCGCCCTGTCGGTCGAGGAAATCAACGCCCGGCTCGACAGCCGGTTTCGTCTGCTGACGGGCGGCGACCGGGCCGCCCTTCCGCGCCAGCAAACCCTGCGGGCGCTGATAGATTGGTCGTATGACCTGCTGTCACAATCCGAAATGACGCTCCTGCGCCGCCAGTCGGCGTTCGCGGGCGGCTGGACTCTGGCGGCGTCCGAGCAGGTTTGCGCGGGGGGGGGCGATGCGGGAACGGACGGCGGGGAGCCGGTCTCGATCGAAGACTGGGAGGTTTTCGATTTGCTCACGTCGCTTGTGGATAAATCGCTCGTCATCGCCGATACGCTCGCAGGGGAGACGCGCTACCGCCTGCTGGAGTCCGTGCGCCAGTACGCCGCCGACCGGCTGACCGAGCGCGCCGACGGGCAGGCGGTGCGGCGTCTGCATCGCGATTTCTATCTGCGGCTGGCGGAAACCGCCGCGCCTGCGCTGAACGGGCCGGAACAGGCCGCCTGGCTGGAGCGGCTGGAAACGGAACATGACAACCTGCGCCTCGCGCTCCATGACAGCCTCGACCCAAGCGCGCCCCAATCCGATCTTTCTATTGCGCCGGACGAGTTCGCCCTGCGTTTCTGCGGCGCGCTGCACTGGTTCTGGTACATGCGCGGGTATTGGAGCGAGGGGCGGGCCTGGTGCGAGCAGGCGCTGGCGCTCGCGTCGGGGCCGACCGTGGCCCGCGCCGACGCGCTGGACACGCTGGGAACGCTGGTTTTGTATCAGGGCGATCACGCGCTGGCGCGGGCCTCCTATGAGGAGAAGTTAGCCATTTACCGCGCGCAGGAAGATCAGGCCGGGATTGGCAGCGCGCTGCACAGTCTGGCGCACGTGGCGCACTTGCAGGGCGATTATGCGGTCGCCCGCCCGCTGTATGAAGAGGCGCTGGCGATGCGCCGCGCGGCGCAGCAGTGGGACGGCGTTTCGCAGACCCTCAACAACCTGGCGAACGTAGCGATGGATTTGCACGAATACGCCCCATCGCGCTCGCTGCATGAGGAGGCGCTGGCGATGCGGCGGGAGGCCGGGGATGTCAAATCCATCGCGCAGTCGCTGCAAAATCTGGGCTGTTTGGCTCTGCAGGAGGGCCGCTATGCGGAAGCGCGTCCCTTGCTTCAGGAGAATCTGGCGCTGATCGGCGCGCTGCAGGAACGCCGAAGCGTCGCTCTGACCCTGGAAGATTTCGCGCTGCTGGCCGCCAGGGAGGGGAAATATGAACAGGCGGCGCGGCTATGGGGGGCCTCGGAAGCGCTGCGCGAGGCGCTGGGCGCGTCGGTGCAGCCTCACGAACACGAGCGCCGGGAAGAAGCGGCAGCCACGCGCGAAATCGCAGACGCTCCCGTCTTCGATCTCGCCTGGGCTGCGGGCCGGGCGCTGACGTATGAACAGGCCATCGAGTACGCCCTCGCCCTCTGATTTTGCGTTGCCATGCCGCCCACGTCGCTTCGCCCCTCGAACTGCCTTGAAAATCCTGGCGGCATCTTGCCAGCAGCGGGCGAAACCCGGCAGGGGCGATTTATCCCCAGGGGCCGAAGCCGATGCCAGCGCTGTCGGCGACGTAGCCCCGGCAATTTATGTCCATCCAGGCTTCGACGCCATACTTGCGAAACGAGTACCGCCAGAGGTTTGCGTTGTCCGCTTGCGCGCCTGCCTCCGTTTTGGGCGTCAGGACGCGAACCAGCGAATGCGGCCCGGCGTCCGGCCCCGGCGACTGTAAATCAACCCCGCACCGTTCGCAATAAAAATAATAACGCTGCACGGCGATAATCGAAACGGCGCGCTGAATTTTCGGCGCGGTCAGCCGACCGCCCAGCTTGTGCCGATCCCACGCCCAGCCCTGCGCCGCAGAGAAGCGCTCGTAGCCGACGCGCCCGGTTCGCCCGTTCGTAGGGTCGCGAAACTGCCAGTCCACGAAGGGCGGGTTGTGCGGCATAAAAACGCCATTCGCATAAATCCCTGCATTTCCCGCATAATGCGTAATTTCGTACAGGTAACAGTGGTCAAGATCGAGCGCGCCCGTCGAATCAGGGGAGGGGCGCGCGTCGAGTCCCAGCGGTACTCGAACGCCATCTCGCCCCAGCCCCGGTCATGACAGCGATGCAGCCGAAAATTGCACGGGTGCGGGTGGTCGGCGGGAAGGTCGTTCGCCGGGCGCGTCTCCGGGGCAATTTGTTTCGGGGCGGAGATTGGATTGCTAAACAGGGTCACCAAGCGAAGAACCTTTCCAGAACGGCCTCAACCGGGTTGGCCGCTCTCGTCGAACAGGGCTTTCGTGGCGGCGATCAAGCGTTCCAGCCGTTCGCGGGCTTCCGGCGCGGCGGGCGCGCGAACGTGCAGTTCCGCCCCGCCCGCAAGCGGAATTCGCTCCCAAACGTCCCGCGCGGTTGGTGGAACAGAAAGGGAGGCGGCGCGCGGCGCTTCCACCTTTGGCGCCGCGGCTTCTTTCCGGTCTTCCCTCTCTTCCGGCGCGGCGGTCGGTCTTAGCGCAGGGCTGACCAGCAGCGCGCGGCGCGGCCTGCCGGTTGGCGCGTCCCCATCAGGCTCCCATGCGGATTGTCCGGTTACCGCCAGTATCTGCGCGATGTACGCCAGGTCGCTGCGCCCGACGTGCGGTTCCGCCGCGCGCACAAACACCTTCGGGTCGGAAGCCGCCGGGACGCGCGAATTCTCCGCGAGCAGCGTTTCAACGTCGGCGTCCGACAGCCCCTCCAACTGCGCTTTGATGGCGGCGAGCGGCAGAAAAGCGTTCTTTAGCCGCTGTATCAGGCGCAGGCGCTGCAAGTGCGCCTGCGTGTAGCCCGCGTAGCGCCCTTGCGACAGCGGCGCGGGCAGCAGCCCTTCGCCAAGATAATAGCGAATGGTGCGCGGCGTCACGCTGGCGGCTTCCGAGAGTTGGGCGATGGTAAAAAGCGTTTCTTCCGGCATGGGCGTTCGGGACGGGCCGCGCGGAAGAAACGCCAACCGAAGCGCTCGCTCCCGCTACAGTTGATAGCGTTTCTCCGTTTCGGTCTGTTCGTTCTGCGCGTCGAAGATACGTTTGATGAAGGCGAGTAGCTCGCCGGGATGAAACGGCTTGGTCAGATAGCAGCCCGCGCCCGAACTCCAGCCGTGATACACATCGCTGTCCATCGCTTTGGCAGTCAGCGTGATGACCGGCAGGTCGCGCGTGTTCGGGTTCTGCCGCAAACGCTGCAAGACCTCGAAGCTGTCCATGAAGGGCATCATCACGTCCATCACGACCAGGTCGGGCGGGGCGGCCAGAATCTTTTCCAGCGCCTCTTTGCCGTCGAAAGCGGTCACGACTTTATAGCCCTGCCGCTCCAGATTGACCTGCACCAGCCGGACAATGGAACGCTCGTCGTCAACTGCCAGAATAGTTTTCGTCATTTCGTCTGCCTAATCCTTTTCCGCTTCCGCCGCTTTTGCCTCGCTTCGTTTTTCGCAGGGCATTCGCCAACGACTCGCCCGCGAAAACCCAGTCAATTCATTTTAACAGTATTACGTTGTACTGTCAATATAAATTTTCACGGAACGGTTTCCGACACAAATATACGCCTTCCGAGTTTCTGGAAACAAGTGGCGGCTGGCGCTGTCCAACTCTTTGTGGCGAACGCAGAAATTGAAACGCGGGCGCGGACAACGTAGTAAAATGAAAGTGTAAAGTGCGGAAAGAAATTAGCGGGGGCGGACGGAAGCGTATGCGGCGAACTGGCGTTAAATTTTGGGGATTTGTGGCGGCGACTCTCAGCGGGGCGGGCGTGGCGACGCTCGTGGGCGCAGGGGCCGCGCCGCCAGCGCCCAAGCTCATCGCGCCCGCGACCAAAGCCGTCACGACTGAGCAGACGGAATTTTTTGAAACGAAAGTGCGCCCGCTCCTCTTCGCCCGCTGTTTCGGCTGTCACGGCGACAAGCAGCAGATCAGCGGTCTGCGCCTCGACGGGCTGGCTCACGTTCTCAAGGGCGGCAGTCGCGGCCCGGCGCTGGTTCCGGGCGATGCCGAAAAAAGCCTGCTTACCCAGACCGTGCGCTACGATACGCCGCTAAAAATGCCCCCGACCGGCAAACTGAAAGACGACGAAATCGCCACGCTGACGGCCTGGGTCAAGATGGGCGCCCCCTGGCCCGGAGCCAGCCTTTCGGACGCGGCGCGACAGGCCGCCCTGCGCGGCGATTACGTCATCACCGACGCGCAACGCAATTTCTGGGCCTTCCGCCCGGTTCGCAAGCCCGCCCTGCCCGTCGTGAAAAACGCGCTCTGGGCCAAATCGCCGGTTGACCGCTTCATTCTGAGCCGCTTAGAAGCCAAAAAGTTGACGCCCGCGCCGCCCGCCGATAAGCGGACGCTGCTGCGGCGCGTGACTTTCGACCTCATCGGCCTGCCGCCCACGCCCGACGAAGTGGACGCCTTCGCGCGCGACAAGTTCCCCAACGCCTTCGCCAAAGTCGTGGATCGTCTGCTGGCTTCGCCCCGCTACGGCGAGCGCTGGGGCCGCTATTGGCTCGATGTGGCGCGCTACGCCGACACCAAAGGCTACTCTTTCGCCGAAGACGCCGTGTATCACAACGCCTACACCTATCGCGATTACGTGATCCGCGCCTTCAACGAAGACCTGCCCTACAACCGCTTCATTTTGGAGCAGCTCGCCGCCGACCAACTGCCTGCGAGCGGCGGCGACAAACGCGCGCTGGCCGCGCTTGGTTTCCTGACAGTCGGTCGCCGCTACCTCAACGACCCGGTTTTCATCAACGACGACCGGATTGACGTGACCTGCCGGGGGTTGATGGGCCTGACGGTCGCCTGCGCCCGCTGCCACAACCACAAATTCGACCCGATCCCGACCAACGACTACTACGCGCTGTACGGCGTTTTCGCCAGCAGCGTGGAACCCGCGCCTTCCCCTGCGATCTCGCCGCCCGACGTGGTGGCGCGTTACGAGGCGCAGCGCAAACAAATCGAAGACGCGATGAAACAGCGCGGCGAGGTCGTCAAGGCGCAGCTCGTCGTTCTGCCCGCCCGTCTTGCGAAACTTGCCGACGCCAAAGACGCCAAAGCGGAGGCGGCGAAGAAAATTCTCGCGCAGGTTCCTAAAGAGGGGCCGAACGACGGGCAGATAAAGGCTCTGCGGCCCTATTTCGACCCCAGCGCCGCCAGCAAAATCAAGACGCTGGAAGCGACGCTTGTCAGCCTGCACAAGACGATGCCGCCGTCCCCCGATTATGCGATGGCGATGACGGACGCGCCCAAGCCGGTCGAGCCGCACGTTTTCATTCGCGGCAACGCGCAAAATCAGGGCGACGCCGTGCCGCGCCGCTTCCTTCAGATTCTGTCCGGCCCCGACCGCAAGCCGTTCGCGCAGGGCAGCGGACGGCTCGAACTCGCACAGGCCATTGCCAGCCCTGCCAACCCTTTGACGGCCCGCGTCCTCGTCAATCGCGTCTGGCAGCATCACTTTGGCAAGGCGCTGGTGCGAACGCCGAGCGATTATGGCGTCCGGGGCGAACCGCCCACGCACCCCGAACTCCTCGATTATCTGGCCGCGCGCTTCGTGGAGGGCGGCTGGTCCATCAAGAAACTGCACCGGCTGATTTTGCTTTCCAGCGTGTATCAGCAGGCCAGCGACGCCTCGCCCCGCGCCCTGAAAATTGATCCCGAAAACCGGCTTTTGTCGCACGAAAACCGGCAGCGGCTCGATTTGGAAAGCCTGCGCGACTCATTGCTGTTCGTCGCCGGGCAGCTCGATACCACGCTCGGAGGCCCCGCCGTCGAGATCACGCGCCCGCCGTACCCGCCGCGCCGCACCGTGTATGGCTTCGTTGACCGCCAGAACTTGCAATCGCTGTTCCGCGCCTTCGACTTTGCCAGCCCGGACAGTTCGAGCGCGCAGCGCTTCCAGACGACGGTTCCGCAGCAGGCGCTATTCCTGATGAACAGCCCGTTCGTCCTGCAGCAGGCGCATCAGGCCGCGCAGCGCAAAGAACTGCTGGCCGTCGCCGAGGACCGCCCGCGCATCGTGAAAATTTATCGCCTGCTCTTCGGACGCGCGCCGACGCCGGACGAAATCGCGGTCGGGCTGTCGTATCTGCATGAGGCAAGCGCCGCCGACCGGCTTGCCCTGGCGCGAACGGCGGCGACTCCGCTGGCCGCCCCCAAGAACAACGCGACGCCTAACCCGCCGAGCGCGCAGAACCCGACGCCGACCGCCTGGGATCGCTACGCGCAGGCGCTGCTGCTGACCAACGAATTCGTGTTCGTGGATTGAAAGCGGGGCGACGGTCGCTGCAAAGAAATAAACTCCCTTTGCTGCTGCAGCCTGCTCCTCTGAAGATGCCCGCGCTGAACGGCGCGTCGAACGGGCATGAATGCCCGTTCTGATATGCGAAGCCCGCCTGAGCGGGCTGGACGCCGCCTTGCCTCTTTGCTTACGCATGAAGAGGGGCGGGAAGGTCGCAGTCTTTACGTTTGCAAGACCCGGAGCTAACATTGACGCTGGCAGGTCTATGTGAAGGCCACGAAGGTGGTCTTTGCGTTTCAGAACGGGCATTCATGCCCGTTCGACGAGCAAGCCAGCATCAATAGCAAGCGGACAGGAATAAGAGGAACTTCGCAATGGAACATGATCGCCCGACCTGGGAAGACGCCCTGCTGACGCGCCGCCAACTGCTGGGACGCATGGGAAACGGGTTCGCCGCGCTGGGACTGGCCGGAATGCTGGGCGGAGAAGGCGTGAGTCTGGCGCAGGCCGCGCCCGCCAATCTGAACCCGCTCGCGCCTAAACTGCCGCCGCTGCCGGCGACCGCCAAGCGCGTCATCTTTCTCTTCATGAACGGCGGGCCGTCGCACGTAGACACCTTCGATCCCAAGCCCCTCTTGAACAAACTGCACGGGCAGCCCCTACCGATCGCCAACCTGCCGACGGAGCGCAGAACCGGGGCCGCGTATGGCTCGCCCTTCAAATTTCAAAAATACGGGCAAAGCGGCATCGAGGTCAGCGACATTTTCCCGCATGTCGGGGCCTGCATTGACGACATCGCCGTCGTGCGCTCGCTCCACGCCGACGTTCCGAACCACGAGCCGTCTCTCCTCCTGATGAACTGCGGCGACGGGCGGCTGGTGCGTCCGAGTATGGGCGCGTGGGTTACCTATGGGCTGGGCAGCGAAAACCAGAACCTGCCAGGCTTCATCGCCATGTGTCCCAACGGCTACCCGATCCAGGACACGCAAAACTGGCAGGCGGGCTTTCTGCCCGGCGTGTTTCAGGGGACGTACATTGACCCCGCGCAAA
>JBBRNU010000080.1:0-11269 GCA_038230115.1 Chthonomonadales bacterium
CAGGCAGGCTAAAAAATCGCGGCGCAAACGAGGTTGGCGCGGGACAATGTTTCTTCTACGCCCCGAACGACGGATAAGTTCGCCGTTTCCTTTATCGTCCGGGGCGTACAAGTTTGCGTGTGCGATTTAAGACAGCCGCGCTCAAAGGAAAGTTGCGGCGTTGCGGCAATGAGTGGCAGGAGAGATGCCGGATTACCGCGCTAGGTCGCTTTCTGTGCGTCTTGGCTGCGGCGCGTCTCCCAGCCTTTTTTCGCGGCCAGACTGCGCCCGGAACCCGATTTTAGTCCGCCGCTGTCTTTGTTGACGGTCGCCCAGGCGCGGCGTTCCGCCTCTTCATGCGCCACGCCGCGCTGTCCGTAGCCGTCTTCGATGTGTTTGGCCTGTCGTTTCTGCTTGTCCGTATAGGCCGATTTGTCGCCTCGCGCCATGATTTCCGCTCCTTGCGATGGAGTCTCGCCAGGCTGATTTGTGTAGAGCGTAGGTTAGTTTGCGATACCGCCGGTTATTCGGCGTGCAATTCGATGCCGTGCTGTCGCGCCGCCCGCTCGATGCGCCCCTTGATTTTCGTCACGTCGCCCGCTTCGTACTTGGCGGCGTTGTCTTTGTGGTGGATGTAGTTCCAGGCCGCGCGGATATGCTCCGGCGTATCAATGGGGTACTTTTTGTTGGTCGGGTCGGCGAACTCCACGTCGCCATACTCATGTTCGCCGCGCTCCGGGTTGACATCGGCGCGCGAATGCACATCGCCGCTTTTTTCGCTCATCGTCGTCTCCTTTCTCCTTTGAAGAAACCTCGAAAACCAAGGGTTCAAATCCGGCAAAACGACGGGGCGAACGCGGCGAATGTTCCCGCCCCCATATCATTGCAATCCCAACCGTCTCGCTCTTTCCCTGGCGCTGCGGCGGCATTGCGTCCAGGCGTCCTCGATTTAAACCCGCTTCATGCGCCCCATCGCGCCGCTCTGGACGGAAACGGCAGGCCGGTTTGCCGCAAAAGCGCCGTTATGGAAGGTTGGCTTCGATGCAGGCCAGCAAAACCGCCTGTTCGGTCGCCGCCGCCTTTTCGCTCAACCGGGCGGCAGCCACAACCGGAAGCCAGCGGAGCGCCTGTGCGCGTCCGTCCGCGACCGGGCGAACCTCGAAATAACGCGCAATATAAGCCTCATGGAACGCCTGGCGATCCACATGGGCCACAGACGGCGGCGCTGCCGTCAGGCAAAGCAGAAGCGACGTGCGGGCGACGTCGGCCAGCGGGTCGCCGCGCGTCGCGTCGCTCCAATCAATGACAACCGAGTCGCCGCTGTCGGTCAGGAGAACGTTGGATGGATGGAAGTCGCCGTGACACAACCGCTCCTGACGATTAGATAAACGGGCGAGCGCCTGCTGCGCCCCGGCGCGCAATAGGGAAGGCAGCTCTTGCGCCGCCTCAAGATCGCGCTCAAGGCGTTCCCGTTGCGTCGGTAATTCGCGCAGGGAGGGCGCGGCGTCCGGGGCGACGCTATGGATGGCCGCGTGCAGTTCGGCCAGCCGACGGGCGAATGCGAACGCCGAATGCGGATACGTTTCCAGAACAACGTCCAGCAGGGGGCGTCCCTCGATCCGCTGATAAAGCAGACCGTACCGCCCCTGCATTTCGATAACCGATCCGACGGCAGGCGCGGACACGGCCCCGGTTTCGCCCATCGCCCGGCAGACCGCGCTCGCTACGCGCGCTTCGGCCTTGGCGGACGCCAGGGACTCCCCCGCATGAAAAAGCTTGAGAACCCAGCCGGTTTCCCAGGCATACACCTCGGCGGTCGCGCCGACAGCAAGCGGCGTTCCCAAAAACAGGCGCATTATTTTTGACCTCGCATTCCCGACAGGGATACGGGAATCGGGTAGGCGTGCAGATGCTTCCTGACAATGGCAAAGCCAAGCGAACGGTTGATCGCGCACATGGCCCGGTTGACGGCAAGGACGCTCGTCTCGACGTACCGACAACCCCGTTCCTGCGCGCAAAGCAGGCTGTGCGCCTTCAACGCTTTGGCGACTCCCCGGCCTGCCCAACCGGGTAGAACGCCAGTAAATCCGCTGGTCAAAACGTCCGCGCGATTCCTGTTTTTCTCCAGCATACACACGCCAATGTATTCCCGGTCAAGCGCCGCAAGAAAGTAAAGTTCCGGGGCCGCGTCCGCGCCTTCCATGCAAGCGCCGCGCCATTTGTCGAACGCAATGGGTTCCTGGCGCAACTCGACCGGTGGCTGCTGTAATCGGCATTGATGGTGACAGAAATAGGCTTGCCGCGCCGCATCAGGATGGACGATCTGTTCGCGATACAGCGTGGTTACCGCGATGTGGGCGTTTTGCAGGCGCTGGCGAAGCGCGTGCAAATAGTCCGTGTCCACGCAGGACAGATCGAGCCGCATTGTCAGATGTAGTGTCTGCGGATGATAGTGTCTGGCATAGCCCCTTTCAAGTCTGGCATAGAAACCTTTGCGACCGGCGCAAGACCAAACGCTTGCGGCCCGATAACGGTTTTGATCGGCCCGCGCTACTTCGGCTGAACGCCGCTCCGCGACCTTTCCCGACGTTCGATCAGCTTCGCCTCGACTTCGGGAGGCAATTCAAACGGCGACAGCGCAGGCGCGACAAAGCAGCCCCGCCTGGGCCGCGCTCGCGGGCCGCCCGTCCGCTGGCAATAAGCAAGCGTTCCAACCACAACTTCAAGACAAGCGCGCCAACCGTACCGCCATTATAGCGGGAACGCCATTTGCTGTCAACGCGACTTGCTGGCTGACACGCGCCGTCGCCCCGGATTGGAAACGCGCGATTGGACGGTTCGGCGTAGGAGAGCGAGCGTCCGATGGAGAACTCAGGCTTGGCGAGTTTTTGCCCGAACCAAACTTTTTCGCGCCGCCGGTAACCTTTCCGCGCGGGACTGGCTCTTTGTAGTAGCAGACACGAAACCCTCGCCGCCAATGGGCTTGACGAACGGAAGCATGGCGGCGCGTTCAGAAAAACCGGGAGCGAACCTGTGGATGAGATTTGCCTGCTGATCGCCAAAGCCACCGCCCGTCCGACGCGCGCCGAAAAACACCGGGCATTCGGCGAAATCGTCCGCCGCTTCCAGGACATGGCCTTCGCCTGCGCGTTCGCCATCCTGGGCGATTTTCAACTGGCGCAGGACGCCGCGCAGGACGCTTTCATCACGGCCTGGCGCAACCTCGATCAACTGCACCGCCCGGAAGCCTTTCCCGGCTGGCTCAAGCGCATCGTCGTCACGCAGTGTCATCGCCTGACCCGCAACAAAACCCTCGATACGGTCGCGCTCGATATGCTCTTCGACGTGGCGGACGCCGCGCCCGAACCCTGGCAGCGCCTGCAGGGCAAAGAAGACCAGACCTGCGTTTTGGCCGCCATTCAAGACCTGCCCGAACACGAGCGCATGGCGACCACCCTGTTTTACATCGCCGAATTTTCGCAGGCCGAAGTCGCCGCCTTCCTCGAAGTCCCGGTCACAACCGTCAAGAAACGATTGTACAGCGCCCGCCAGAAAATGAAGGAGACCCTGCTGCCCATGCTGCGCGATACCCTGCAAGAACAGCGGCCCTCGAAAGACGACGAGTTCGCCAACACCGTCGCCGTTTTCAATCAGGCCCTCGAATCGTTTCTCGACCGCGTGAAGCGCGACCGCAACATCATCGCCGTGATTCTCTTCGGCAGTCTGTCCCACGATAAAGTCTGGCGCAAATCCGACATTGACCTGATCCTGATCGGGCGCGACGTGAAAATGACCCGCCGCGAGTTCTGCCTGCTGGAAAACGGCGTCAATATCCACGCCAGCCTGTACCCGCGCCACAAGTTCAAGGAGAGTCTGGAAGGCGCGCTGCAAGGCTCGTTCCTGCACTCCTCGTTCGCCAAAAGTACACTGCTCTACACGACCGACGACACGATTCGCGAATACTATCAGGACGTGCAGCGCCTGGGATCGAAGGACATGGAATTGCAGTTGCTGCGCTACGGGCAGATGGCGCTCTATACCTTCGCCAAAGCCGAAAAATGGTTCGAGGTCAAGAACGACCTGACTTACAGCTTCCTCTGGATCATGTATACGGTCGAGAGCCTCGCCAAAATCGAGGTCACGCTGAACGGCGAAATCACCAGCCGCGAGGTAATTCATCAAGCCCTGAGCGTAAACCCGGCCTTCTTCAACGCGCTCTATTTCGACATGGTTCACAAGAAAAAAGACGAGGCCGCCATTCGCGACGCGCTCGGTTCGATAGACCGCTATCTGATGGAAAAAATCTGCCTGCTGTTCCGGCCCGTCCTGGAATACTTGTCCGAAGCGGGCGGAACCCGCGCGTCGTCCGAGATTGACGAACACTTCGGCAAACGCGCGCAGATTCACGGTCTGAGCGGCGTTCTGGAATGGCTGGCCGAAAAGGGCGTGGTGCAGAAAGTCCCGACGCCGATGCGCCTGACCGAAAAGAGTCTGGTCGAGATGGAAGAGGCCGCCTACTATTACGATGGAGGGCTGTTCTGATGCAAAGCGTGATTTCTGTCAAAGGGGCCAGAGAAAACAATCTCAAGGGCGTGGACGTGGATATTCCGCGCGACAAACTCGTCATCGTGACCGGCTTGAGCGGGTCGGGCAAATCGTCGCTCGCCTTCGAGACGATTTACGCCGAGGGGCAGCGCCGGTTCCTCGAATCGCTGTCGGCCTGGGCCAAGCGCTTCGTCGAGCAGCTCAAAAAGCCGAAAGTGGACGTGGTGAACGGCCTGTCGCCGGTCATTTCCATCGAACAAAAATCCATCAGCAAGAACCCGCGCTCGACCATCGGCACGATGACCGATCTGTTCGACTATATGCGAATTCTGTTCGCGACGGTCGGCGACGCGCACTGCCCCTACTGCCAGACGCCGATTTCGGTGCGAACGCCCAATCAGATCGTCGAGCATCTGCTGTCGTTTCCGCCCGGAACGCTCGTGGAAATCGCCGCGCCGGTCGTGAAAATCTACGGCGAGGATTATCCCTACCTGTTCGCCGACATTCGCGGCAAGGGCTATCGCCGCGTGCGCGTCAACGACGAACTCGAAGACATCAGCGAAGACCTGGACTTGCACGAGGGCATGGCCTATGAAATCGAGGCCGTGATTGACCGCTTCCTCGTCAAGCCCGATATTGACAAGCAGGTGTTGACGGCGGTGCAGCACGGCCTGCGAATAGGCGAGGGGTTTCTGCGCTTCCGCGTTCTGGACTCGCCCAACGCCGCGCCGACTGAAAAGACAGCCAAAGCCAGGCGACCGACCGGAACCGCGCGCTCGTCCGGCGGAGCGCGCGGCGCGTTCGGCTGCCCGGAACACAACCTGATCATGGGCGAGATGCACCCGTACTACTTTTCGTTCAACGAGGTGGACAGCGCCTGCCTGACCTGCTCTGGGCTGGGCGTTTATTTGAAGGTGCATCCCGACCTGCTGGTTCCCGACAAGACGCGCAGCGTCAAGGGCGGCGCGTTCATTTCCGAGGCCTTCAAGTACGACAAGAATGCGTGGATGACGCGCCTGATGCACAGCATGGCCGAGCATTACTGCTTCAGCCTGGACACGCCGTTCCAAGACCTGACCCCCAACGTCATAGACTTGATTTTCTATGGCACGAAGGGCGAGCGGTTTCTGCTGACCCTGCCGGAAGGCGCGACGAAGGGCGACCCGCACGTCGGCAAGCCGTTTCGCTTCGACGGCATCATCAACAACATCGAGCGCCGGTATCGCCGCTATCGCAAGGAAAAAGTCGCGCACACGTGGATGGAAGAGTATCTGAAGCGGGTCATGGTCGAGCGAGACTGCCCGGATTGCCAGGGAACCAAACTAAAGCCGCAGCGTCTGGGCGTCACCGTCAACGGCGCGACGATTCACGCGCTGCAGGAACTGAACTTGAGCGAGCTGCGCGACTTTCTGACGACGATGCCCCCTCCCAACCGACAGCGACAGGCGGGCGAGCAGGTCGTGGCGGAAATCGTCGCGCGCCTGGACTTGCTGCTCGGCATCGGCCTGGACTACCTGAACCTGAGCCGCAGGGCCGGGACGCTTTCGGGCGGCGAGTCCCAGCGCATTCGCCTGTCCACGCAAATCGGGTCGGGCCTGATGGGAATGCTGTACGTCCTCGATGAGCCAAGCATCGGGCTGCACCCCAAAGACAACATCAAGATGATTAACACGCTCCGGCGTCTGCGCGATATCGGCAACTCGGTCATCGTCGTCGAGCATGACGAGGAAACCATGCGCGCGGCGGATCACATTTTAGAAATCGGGCCTGGGCCGGGCATTCACGGCGGCGAAATCGTGGCGCAGGGAACCATCGCCGACATTCTCGCCAATCCGCACTCGCTGACCGGGCAGTATCTGAGCGGCGCGAAGCAAATCCGGCGCACGGCTCCGCCCCGTTCGATTACCGGCAAAACCCTGACAATTCGCGGCGCGCGGCACAACAACTTGAAGTCCATTGACGTGGCGATTCCGCTCGGCGTCCTGGTCTGCATCACGGGAACGTCGGGGTCGGGCAAAAGCACGCTTGTCAACCAAATCCTGTACAAAAAACTGTTCAACCTCTTCCACGACAGTCGGGTTTTGTCGGGCGACCATGACAGTCTGGAAGGCGTGGAATTCTTGACGGACGTGATTTCGATTGACCAGTCGCCGATTGGCCGCACGCCGACCTCGAACCCGGTCACGTACATCGGCGTCTACGATTACATTCGCCGCCTGTTCGCCGAAACGCCCGAAGCCAAAGCGCGTGGTTATACGGCTTCGCGGTTCTCATTCAACGTCAAGGGCGGGCGGTGCGAGGAGTGCGGCGGGCAGGGCATCGTGACGACGACCTTGCAGTTCATGCCTGACGTGGAAACGCTGTGCCAGACGTGCAAGGGAGCGCGCTACAACGAGGAAACGCTGGAGGTGCGCTATCGCGACAAGACGATTGCCGAAGTGTTGGATTTGTCCATCGAGGAGGCGGTCGCGTTTTTCGCGCAGCAGTCGCTCATCAAGCACAAACTGGACGTGCTGAACCAGTTGGGTCTGGGCTATTTGAAACTGGGGCAGTCGTCCACCACGCTGTCGGGCGGCGAGGCGCAGCGCGTGAAGCTGGCGCACGAGTTGGGCAAAATCAAGCGCGGCGGGCGCAACCTGTACATCCTGGACGAGCCGACGACGGGCCTGCACCTGGCCGACATTCAGCGTCTGCTCGACAGCCTGAACCGTCTGGTAGACGCGGGGAACACGGTCGTCGTCATCGAACACCATCTGGACGTCATCAAGACCGCCGACTACATCATTGATCTGGGGCCGGACGGGGGGCATCGGGGGGGCGAAATCGTGGCGCAAGGCACGCCGCAGGAGGTCGCCGCCGTCGCGACATCCTACACCGGCCAGTTCCTCAAACCGCTGCTGATTTGATTACCCGCAGCCGCTTTTCAAATGCCGTCAATCGTGACAAGGCCGTTGTCAGCGAATTGGGCGAGCAGTTCGCAGCCTGCCAGCAATGCCGTTCCAAGCAGGGGCCGATTTCCTGTTGCGAAAACGTGAACCAGACGTTCGCTCCCTCTCCATAGAATCTTGGCTTGATGCACGGGAATTTCAACATCGCTATCGTTTGCCAGCGTGACAGCTTGATCGTAAACGAAAGGTAACGCCATTGCCGCAACGGCAGCTGGAGGAAGTGTAAGTTCGCCGCTGAAACCAGTGTCTACCACGAACTCTAGCGATAAGTCAGGATGATTGGGAAGCCGAAATACGACATTCATGAGCGCGTGGAGATTTTCTATTCGGCCAATCATGGCGTCACGCGCTCCATTGCGCCTCCGATGGCGTCCGCCGCACGGTAGCCGATACGAATGCCGTACAGCGCGGCATCGGGGCGTTTGGCATGAAGTTTCCTCGCCGATTCTAAACCGGAGGGGTCAACCTCGTAGTCACCCGTCTCCACGTCAATGATGACCATCTTACCGATATTTTCTTCGCGTTCCACCTGGGCGCGAATCGTGTCGGCGTACCATTTTTTTCCACGCTGCGCCGCTTGCTCCCGGCTTTCCTGCGTCTGTGTCATAAAGTTGACCTTTTCCACGAAATTTTTCCACAGGGCTTAAATCATCGTCTCAAGCCGGGTCAGCATTTCCTGTGTATGCTTCTTGATCGCCTCGATTTCGGGGTCGCGCAGGCGAGAGTTTTACTTCAAGCGGTCAATTTCCACCTGTTCTATCTACATCTGATCAAGCAATTTTTGGGTTTCGGCAATGTAAACCGCAAGCGCGGCTTGGTAGTCGGCGTCGCTGTGGGGAAGCGATGGCTGGGTGGGCAAGTCTGTCATGTTGGTTTGCCTCCGTCCGGTCGTTATTTACCGTCACGCATAAGTATATCACGAAACAGCCCGCCACAACAGGGTTTTGTGCAAAGCCGTAACCGCTTCTCTGATGCGCTTGGTTACTTGCGGGGCGGGAACGAGGCGTTGGCGAGCAGGCCGCGCTCGATGGCGGCGCGGGCGGCTTCCGTGCGGTTCGAGACGTTGAGCTTGTTGAAAATGTTGGTCAGGTGGTACTCGACGGTTTTGGGCGTAATAAACAGGTCGGCCCCGATTTCCTTGTTCCGCGCGCCCATCGCCAGCAGCTGCAAAATTTCCAACTCGCGCGCGTTCAGCTGCTCGCCGCGCTCACCGGTCTGGCTGGCGGCGAGCGTGGAAAGCGTCTGCACGACCGAGGGCGCGAGGAGAGACTCGCCGCGATAGGCGGCGCGCACGGCGGCGATCAGGTCCGCGGGCTTGGCGTCTTTCAATAAATACCCATGCGCGCCCATCGCCAGGGCGTCGCGCACGGAGGCTTCGGTTTGAAAGGTCGTGACGATGACGACCGGCAGGTCGGGCAGCACGGCGCGCAAACCGCGCATCCCCTCCAACCCGTCCACCCCCGGCATCTGCAAATCCATCAGCACAACGTCGGGGCGCAATTCCTGGGCGCGCTCTACGGCCTGCCCGCCGTCGCTCGCCTCGCCCGCCACCACGACCTCGCCGGTCGTTTCCAGCATCGCCCGAATGCCCTGCCGGGTGATCGCGTTGTCATCCACGACGAGAACGCGAATAGGCGCGTCGGGGGTTTTGGCGTCCGGGGGAAGTTTAGGCGCGGCGCTTGACGGAGCAAGTGACGGCGTTTCGACGGGCGGGGCGTTTTGGGGCGGAACCGGCGCGACGGGGCCGGGCATGGCAAGACTGCCGGGGGCGCCCACGTTGTCGGCTGTCGGGGGTGTCGTGGGAAGCGTATTGAGCGGCGAGGCGGGGCGGTAGGGCAGCCGGGCCAGCGCCTGCGTTCCCCAGCCGAGCCGACTGACGAGGCGCGTTTCGCCGCCCAGCAAGCGCGCCCGCTCCGTCATTCCGAACAGGCCATACCCGCCGTTGCGGTTGGGCGTGGGCGCGGCGTCGGTATCGAAGCCCACGCCGTCGTCTTCGACCAGCAGGGTCACGTCCTCCCCGCCATACTGGAGGCCGACCCGAACCCGCCGCGCCTGCGCGTGCTTACGGGCGTTGGTCAGCGCTTCCTGAGCGATTCGCAGGAGCGCGCCGCCCACTTCGGGAATCAGGGGTTGCTCTTCGCCCGTCAGGATGAATTGAGCCGGAACGCCCGACTCAGCCTCGAACTGACGGGCTTCTTCAGCGATGGCCTGCGCGGGCGACTGCCGTTCGAGCGACGCGGCGGAAAGCCCCTGTACGGCTCGGCGCGTATCTTCCAGCGCTTTTTTCGCCTGCCCGCGCGCGTTCGTCAGCATCGTTCGCGCGCCCTCCGGGTCGTCGGCGTTCAGCAGGTTTTGCGTGGTTTCCAGTTGGAGCAGCAGGCCGACGAGCGATTGGGCGACCGTATCGTGGATTTCGCGGGCCAGGCGGTTGCGCTCGTCGAGCATCGCCATATCGCGCTGCTGCTGTATCTGCTGCGAGATGGAAACGCTCAGAGTGGCGAGGTCGGCGAAAGATTGGAACGCGGTGAGTTCGGAGGGCGAAAAGTCGCGTTCCCCGCAGGGATACACGACGAGCGCGCCGATGACGGTCTTCTGATGGTGCAGCGTAGCGAGCAGAATGGTCGTGATGTTTTCGCGCCGGTAGCGTTCGCGGCGTTCCGGGCTGGCTTCCAGGTCGCGCTGGATGTTCCGAACATAGACCGGCAGTCCGGTTGCGGTCGCTCTAGCGGCAATCGCGCTGCGTGGCATCATGCGCGCCGCCTCGCTGCAATATTCCGACGAAACGTTTCGCAGGGCGACGTGCTGCACTTTGCCCTCCCCGTCGCGCAGAAACAGAGCCACGCGCTCCTCGGCAAGCCGCTGTCCCACGATGTCGGCGATCAGGGCGGCGGTTTCTTCCAGGGCGCGGCCTTCCAGGATGGCGGCGGCGATCTCGCGCGTCGTCTGGCGCAGGCGCATTTCGTCCTGATACGCGGCAGCCGTGCGCTCCAGCTCGACGACGAGCGCGGCCCGCGCCGCCACCTCTTCGGCCCGCATCTGCCAGGTTTTCGAGCGGCTGGCGACGCCCGGCAGCAGCTGTCCGACGAGAACGGCCAGGGTCCGCGCGCCCAGCGTGAGCGGCACAATGACGATTTCGCCCGCGAATTGGGCGCGCAGCGGGGCCGGAAACGTCTCGATCCGCGCGTCGTGAATAATTTGCCGCGTCTCGACGGCCCGCGCCACGTCGGGAAACTCGTCCACCGTCCAGCGGCACTCGGCGAGCGCATCGGGGGCGAAACCGACCAGCGCGACGCCCTGCAAGCGCCGCAGTCGGGCCGAGTACGAAAGGGCGAGCAGCCGTGAGCAGCCCAGCCCCTGCGCCATGTCCGCGACGGACTGCTGCACGACCGCGCTCAGTTCCTCCCGACTCATGACGACCCCCACGACCTGCGGCATGGCGAAACGCGGGACTTCGTCGGGAAACTCGGTTTGTCGGCTCTCGTTTTCCAGCGCCATAAGAACTCCGGGCGGCTGCACGTATTTGCATTCATTATCGGGGGCGAACTTGCGCGCGGGCGGACTATTCGCTTCCCAACCAGGCGGAGCCGGAGGTTGAAAACCCCCGGCAAGAAAGTGCAGGCGCCTTGCGGACGCGGCGTCGCGCCGTTGAAACGCTTGCGCCCTCCACAATGCTTGCTGCGTTGGCGCGCGTTCCTGGAATGAACGGATTGCGAGTCCGCAGGACGCTTTTTTTTTGTTGCCGGGGGTTTTCAACCTCCGGCAACCGCGCTAACCTTTCCTGACGGGGGTTTTCAACC
>JBBRNU010000081.1:0-11193 GCA_038230115.1 Chthonomonadales bacterium
CAGTGGCTCCTGGGTCTTTGAAGTAGGCTAACTCCATTGTACTCGGAACCACTGCCATAACGTTTTATAGAGACTACGACCCTGTTTGTCTACATAGTTCAACCCAATACTGGGGTTAAGTTAGCGCCGTTACGAACCGGGCGGACGGTCGCGGCTGGCTTCGGCGACGGAGGCCGGGCGCAGCAAGCCTTCGGCGTCGGCCCGCTCGCGCGCGTCGGCGTCGGAAGCGGGACGCAGCAGCGACGCGGGGTCGCGATGGGGCGCGGCAGGACGCAGCAGCGTGCGCTGGTTCTGGGCCGGATTATGCAGTTCGATGATGCCCATCACGCGGGCGATGTGGCGCGAAAGCGTCCAATCGGCGTGCGCGCTTTCGCGGCGCAGGCGCGCGAGCGGGGCCAGGGCGAGCGGGTCGGCGACCTGTTCCAGGCAGTCTACAATCGCCGCGCGGCTGGCATGGTCGCGGCAGTATTCCAGGCCGAACAGCAGTTGCGGCACGGCATGTTCGGCGCGCAGGAAGTCCAGTCCAACCAGCATGGCCTGCCGCAGGATCGGGTCCGGGCTGCGAAAGTTGTCCCAAAAGGCGGTCAAGGCGTCGGGCGGAAGCGCGCTCAACGTTTTGGCGAGGGCGCGGCGCAGCGCCCACTGCTGCGGGCGGGTCAGGCGCGTCCACAGTTCCCGATGAAAATCATACAACAGGGCGCAGACTTCCGGCGTCAGCGCGCCCGGTCGCACCCGAAGCACGGGCCTCAGCGCGGTTGTCAGCCATAAATCCAGATGCGGCGAGTCCGGCAGATGGCGGCAGCGCTGCAATAAAGTCGTTACGATTTCCGCGGCGGCTTCCTCGCGAGCGTCGCGCGTATCCGGTCGGCGCGGATGCCGCTCCCTCAGCAGACGACGGAAGTCGGTCGCCAGACTGTCGGCGATTTCGGGAGTCGTCGCCGCCTCGCCGGGTTCCGGGGCGTACAAAGCGCGGGCCGCGTCCAGCGCCTCGCTGAAATGGGAACTCCATAACGCCGCCAAACGCGCCTCCGAAAACCCAGCCGACGCCGAATTTGCCGAAAAGTTCATGCGGGCGGCTCCGGGACGCGCAGCAGTTCGTCGGGCGGGTCGGCGGGCGGCGGGCCGGGCAGCGCGCGGAGCAAGTCGCCTTCGTCGTTCTGGCAGACAACGGAGCGCAGGAGAGTTTGTGACGGTCGGTCGGCTTCCGCGCGTCGAATCGCGGCGATGGCGGCCCGCGCCTGATGGCGCAGGGCGCGCTTGCGATGCGCCAGCAGGGGCGCCAGGGTCGGCAGGGCGCGCGGGTCGGCCAGTCGGGTCAGCGCGGCGACAATCGGCAGGGCGCACCGGGGCGTCGGCGCGGCGAGGGCGGCGATGAGATAGGGAACGGCCCGCGCGTCGGTAAAGAACGGCAGCGCGGGCGTCACGCTCGCCCGATGATGCGGCGCGGCGTAGGTCAGCGTTCGCCAGTAGTCGGGAATGGCGTCGGGCGGAAAGGAAGCGAGCGCGCGGCCTACGGTCTGCGTAAGGAAATCCACGTCGGAAGCGTTGATGCGAACGGCGCGGCGCACGTGCGCGAGCTGCCACAACAGACTCGACAGCGCGCCTTGCGCCCCGATCACGCGCAAGCGCCGGATGGCCTCGACGGTATCGCGGCAGGTCGCGAACAGAGCCAGATACAGCGCGCTGCCCAAAAACGAGTAATGCATGTTGCCCATCGCGCGAATCTCGCCCGCGTTCTGTTCCAGCAGGCGGCATAGGGCGACGCCGACGGCCTCGTAACGGCTCTGCGCTTGGACGGGCGCGCGGGGGCAGTGGCGTTCGAGTTCGCGCAGGAAATTGGCGGCGAAATGCCCGTAGCAGGGCGTGTACGACTCGCCGTGCGTGCCGCCGCACAGACCAAGCGCGGCCTGTCGGCGTACATCGGGGCTGCCATGCCACAGGAGCGCCAGCAGGCCAGACACGCCGGGCGCAGCCACGTCGAAGCGTTCGCGCCGGGCGAGCGCGCCGCGTCCCATCGCCACGACCGAATGCGGGTCGCGCGTATTTTCCAGCGAGTTTCTAACGCTCATGCGGCTCCTTGCGCGCAAAAGACAATGCCAGCGGCCTCTCCGCTGAACCTGTATCGTTAAGCCGTTTGCTCCCTGCGTTTGATTTCCGGGTCGGCCTGCACAATCTCGTCAAGCTCGACGAGGGCGGCTTGCTCTGCGCTTGCCAGATCATCCGCAAACGTCGTCGTCTCTATACGCGCTCGCCCCCACTCCCAGCCCAATTCGCCGATGCTCGGCGTCTGCGCCGGAAAGTATTTGCCGTCCGGCGCATAAACCCGAAAGCGCAGCTCGTAACGCCCTTCAGGATACTGGACAATCAAGACCTTTGCAACATAGGTTGGATGCTCGATTTCCCTGACCACCTGCGGCAGAACCGGCGGCTTGTAAGGCTGTCGCTCGAACTGATCATCTATGCTGCCGTCTGCAATCTGCGCCAACAGCGGGCTAAACAGGCTTTTGGCTTCTTCCATCGAAGCGGCCCGAAGCAGTTCATGAGGCCGCAGCGTAAACCAGTCGTCGGGCTTTCTGCGCCAATTGGCCGGGGGTTCCTCCGCGCCTTCGTAACGCAAAAAGTGTCCCTCGAAAGGAGCCTTCCGAACATCATAACCATTGAACACGACGCCAATTTTGCTGTTGCGTATATGAAACACCCAACCGCCCAAATTCTTTGCGGGTTCCTGCCAGGCAGCCATTCTTCCTCCTGCGCCTGATTTTCAGCGTGAGAAATTGTTCTCACAAATAGGCGACTACCAGCGCGCATAAACTTTCGATGCCGCCTTATGTTTTACGGCGTCGGCTTCTCCCTTTTGGGCGCGTTGTCGGCGCGCAGGAGTTCATCGGGCCGGACGTTCGTATCGGGCGTCGGGCCTGCCGCCCGCAGCAGCTCGTTGGGGCGGGCCTGCGCCATTGAGGGCCGCAATAATTGCGCGGCGTCCTGCCCGCTGCGCCGCATGATTTCCGTCAGCGCGCTCGCGGCAATGGGGGCGAGCAGGCTGTCGGGGTCGCCCGCAATCCGCTGCAGAGCTGGAATCGCCCGCGCGTCGCCGATACGCCGCAGGGCGGCGATGAGCGCGCTTTGCCCGTCTTCGGGCAGAATCGGCAGGGCGTCCAGCAGGAACGGCACGGCGTCTTTGTCCTGCATACGCGCCGCGACGGGCCAAAATTCCGCGCAGGTTTCAGGAGCCTTCAGCCGCGCCCAAAACGCGGGAATGCGGTCGGGCGGCAGGGCGAGCAGCGTAAGATACAATGTCTCTCGCAAGTCCGCTAAAATTTCCGCGCGCGTCCTCTGCCGCGCTTGAACAATGGCGCGGTCGGTTTGGAAGAGGAGATCACAGCACAACTCCTGCAACTCCCAGACCCGCAGCCTTCGAACGATATGGACGGCCTGGGTGAGAATAGAGAACGGTTCTTCAAAATTATCCGACGCGCCGGAGGTTAATTCGGTCTGGCGCTCGCCAATCGCTTTGTCCAGCGCCTTGACGACGGCCTGAAAGCGCAAAGCGGGCGCTGCCGGGTCGTTTGGGCAGACGGAAAGCACATACTTTGGCAGCCAGCCCAGAAGATTGAGGCCTTCAAGGAAACGGAAAATGATCGCTTTGTCAATCGCTCCCAGCGCCGCTGCCTGCCCGTTCCACAGGTCTGCCAGACACTCCGAAACAGCCTCGCTTTCGCGGGGTTCGACGCCCGCGGCAAGAGCCTGCTGCGCCCGCCGCGCCAGATTTTCCGCTTCTGTGCGCGGCGCATTGCGATGCAGGCGATCCCAGAGCGACATCGAAATTTTCCGTCCCTTCCGTGAGTTGCCAGAACTTTTCCAAGACTTCGACAGCGGGCTATGCGTTTCCTCTCAAGCGCCTTTGCCTGTTGAATTTCGGGCCTGAAAGGGCATTGCGCCAAGCGCGCAATCATAAATGTTGAATGGCCCGCCTGTTCGCCGTATTGACAATCCTCGTCGTATTGCGTACAATCCCTGTGACGTATCAAAACGCTGGCAGACAAGAACGCGCAGGAGAAAATAGGTGGCGAATGGCAAACTACGCATTGGCATTGCGGGCAAGCGCGGATTGGCGTTTCTGGCCGGGCTGCGCGCGTTTCCCCAATCTGCCGAAGTGACTGCGTTTTGCGAGACCGACGCCGCGGCGCGGCAAATCGGCGCGCAAACGCATGGCATCCCCCGTTCGTTCGCCGACTTCGATGCCCTGCTCGCCGATGGGAATCTGGACGCGGTTGTCGTCGCCACGCCGATGCCCCTGCACGTTCCGCAAAGCGTTCGCGCGCTCCGGGCGGGCAAGCACGTCCTTTCCGAAGTGACGGCGGCGGTTTCGCTCGACGAATGCTGGCGGCTGCGCGACGCGGTTCTGGCTTCCGGCAAAACCTACATGCTGGCCGAAAACTACTGCTACCTGGAAGCCAACGTTCTGGTGGGCGAACTCGCGCGGCAGGGACGGTTCGGCGAACTCTATTACGGCGAGGGCGAATACCTGCACGAAGTGCGCGCCCTGCATCATGACGCCGAGGGCGGACCGACCTGGCGCGCGTTCTGGCAGGTCGGCGCGCGGGGCTGCACTTACGGCACGCACAGTCTCGGCGCGGTACGGCACTGGTTCCAGGCGATAGACCCGGCCGAGCGCATCGCGCGCGTGACCTGCCTGGGAACCGGAGCGCGCACCGACCCGGAGCATTGGCACGACGACACCAGCGTAATGCTCTGCCAACTGCGAAGCGGCAAACTCATCAAAGTGCGGCTGGACATGATGTCGAACCGCCCGCACCTGCCAAGCTACTACGCTCTGCAGGGAACGCAGGGCGCGTATGAGGCGGCGCGCGTCGAGGGCGAGCCGGGGCGCATCTGGATCGGGGCGAACCGGCCCGACGAACCTCGTCAGTGGCGCTCGCTGCAGGACTTCGACGCGCATCTGCCCGCCGACTGGCGCGCGTTGGCTCAGGAAGCGCGGGCGACGGGGCATGGCGGGGGCGATTATCACGTCGGGCGCGCGTTCGTCCAGGCGCTTCTGACTTCGACGCCGCCCCCGATTGATATTTACGCCGCGCTGGAATGGACGGCTGCCGGGCTTTGCTCGCAGCTTTCGATTGCCAACGGCGGCGTCCCGATCGCCGTTCCCGACTTCCGCGATGCGCGCCAGCGACCCGTTTCTCTCGACGCCCCCGTTTGAACCGGCAGAGCGGGAAGCGGCGGAGTAGGCGGCAAGCCGCGCCGCCCCGCAGGCCGCAAGCCGCGCCGCCCCGCAGGCCGCAAGCCGCGCCGCCCCGCAGGCCGCTTTTTGGCGGAAGGCCCATAACGAACGCCTTTAGCCCGTCCTGCCAACCGCGCGAAACGGAGCGGAGTTTTCACCCTCTGGCCGATAGGAACGATGATGCTTCACACCCAATCCGCTGAATTGTTCGCCGCGAACCGCCGTTTTATTCCCGGCGGCTGCGTGTCGTTGAACCGCCGCGTTGACCCCGAAATTGCGTTTGTGCGGGGGGGCGGCGCGTATTTATGGGATGCTGACGGCAACCAATATCTTGATTATCACGCCGGATTTGCGCCTTATCTGCTCGGCCATGCCCACCCGGAGGTGGACGGCGCGGTTCGGAAGGCGCTGGACGATGGCTGGACGCTGGCCGGGTCGGGAACCACGCCCTGGGAAGGACAGGCGGCGGAGCTTCTCTGCCGCTGCGTGCCGTCGCTGGAAAAGGCGCAGTTCGCGACGACCGGCAGCGAGGCGACCTACCACGCGCTGCGTCTGGCCCGCGCCTGGACGGGTCGAACCGACATCGTCGTGATGCAGGGTGGCTACAACGGCTGGCACGACGAGGTGGCCTGCAACGTGATGACGCCGCTGGAACAGACGGGGCCGCGCCGCAGTCAGGGCGAATATCCATTCGTTCCAATGTCGGCGGGCATGGCTCCCGACGTCGCCGCACACGTCCACATTCTCAACTTCAACGATCTGGACGCGGTCGAGTGGGCGTTTCGAACCTACCCGGTCGCCTGCCTGCTCACAGAGCCGATTTTGCAGAACATCGGCCTCGTAAAGCCGCAGCCCGGCTACCTGCAGGGACTGCGCGCCCTGTGCGACCGCTATGGCGTCGTGTTCGCGCTGGACGAGGTCAAGACCGGGTTTCGCCATGCGCTGGGCGGCTATCAGTCGCTGGCTGGCGTTCGGCCCGACCTGAGCGTGTTCGGCAAGGCGATTGCCAACGGCTACCCCCTGGGCGCGATTGGCGGCAGGGCCGATATTATGGACTTGTTCGACGCGCCCGACCCGAAACAGCGCGTCCTCATCGCCGGAACCTACAACGGGCATCCCATGGTCATGGCGGCGGCGATTGCCACGATGCAAATTCTGCTGCGCGACGGAACGGAAATTTACGGGCGTCTGGAAACGCTGGGCGCGCAAATGGAGGCCGGGCTGACGGAACTGTTTCGGCAGCGCGGTCTCACAGCGACGATTGCGCGGCAGGGTTCGGCTTTTTGCGCCTACTTCATGGATCACGCGCCCCGCGATTGGCACGACATCGCCGAGCGTCATGACATGGCGCGCGACCTGCGCTATCGCAAAGCCTTGATCGAGCGCGGCGTGTATTATTTTCCGCTGCCGACAAAGCAGGCCAGCATCTCCGCCGCGCATACCGAAGAGGACGTCCGCCGAACGCTCGAAATTACCCGTGACGTTCTCGAAAACGGTTTGAATGCCCCGGAGTGAAGGGCTGTTGATAAGGAGTTTGTCATGTCCGCAATGCCGAATTTGCCCGTCCTAGACACGGAATATCCGGTCACGATGGAACAGGCCGCCGATTATCGCGCCAACGGTCATGTTCTACTCAAAGGCGTCTGTACGCCGGAGGAGATCGCGGCTTTCGCGCCCGTCATTACAGACGCCGCCGCCCGGTTCGCCTGGGAAAAGCGCCCGCTGGCCGAGCGCGACACCTTTGGCAAAGCGTTCGTACTCGTCGGCGGATTGTGGAATCGCGACGAGGCGACAGCGCGGTTCACCCTCGCCCGCCGCTTCGCCAAAATCGCCGCCGACCTGATGGGCGCGGCAAGCGTTCGCCTGTATCACGACGTCGCCATCAACAAGGAGGCGGGCGGCGGCTATACCCCCTGGCACCAAGACGCTTATTATTGGCCGATGGACACGCCGCATTGCGTCACAATGTGGATGCCGCTGGCGGACATCACCTACGACATGGGCGGGCTGAACTTTGCCAGCGGCTCGCAGAATGCGGGCTATCTTGGCGAAGGCATTTCCGACGCCTCGCACGAATATTATGACAAGGTCATCGCGGATCGCGGCTTCCCGGTTGTCAGCCATACCGCGAATGCGGGCGGCCTGAAAGCGGGCGACGCGACATTTCATGCGGGCTGGACGCTGCATTCCGCGCCGGGAAATGCAAGCGACCGGGCGCGGCAGGCGATGACCATCGTGTATTTCGCTGACGGCGCGCGCACTTACAAAGAAATGGGCAATCCGCATCGAGAGGGCGACTTCCGGGCGTATATGCCCGGCGTCACGCCGGGCGACCTCGCCGCCAGCTCCCTCAATCCCGTTGTGTACCGCCCTTGATTTGCGTTGGCTGCGGGACGGGCGGATAGCGGGCGTGACCAGCGCGGCGCGGCAGGCGGAGAAAGAACGGCATGACGATGTTGAGCGGGCAGACGGCGATTATCAGCGGGGGCGCGGGCGACATCGGGAGCGCGATTGCGCGGGCGCTGGCGCGGCAGGGCGCAAACGTCGCGCTTGGCGACATTGTGGAAGCGGAGCGGGTAGAGTCGCTTTTGATGGAACTGCGCGCGCTGGGACGGCGAGCGCGCTACGACCGCGTTGACGTCGGGGACGCGCAGGCCGTCGCCGACTGGGTGACAGCAGCGGCAACGGAATGTGGCGCTCCAACCCTGATCGTTCCCAATGCGGCTATCGTTACGCTCAAAGACCTGCAGTCCCTGATGCCGCAGGAATGGGAGCGCGAGCTGCAAATCAACTTGAACGGCGCGTTCTATCTCGCTCAGGCGGCGGCGCGGCGGTTACTGCGCGACCAGAGTCCGGGGCGGATCGTCTTCGTCGGGAGCTGGGCGGCCCATGCCGTGCATACCGGCCTGCCTGCCTACTGCGTGGCGAAAGCGGGCCTGCGGATGTTGTGCAAGTGCCTGGCGCTGGAACTGGCCCCGCACGGCATTCTAGTAAACGAAGTGGCCCCCGGCTATGTGGATGCCGGACTGACCGGGCGTATTTTCGAAGCGCGCCCGGAGCGCCGCGAAAACGCGCTGACGACGGTTCCTAACCACGCCCTGATCACTGCGGATGAGGTGGCGGCGCAAGTCGCGCATCTCTGCGACCCCGCCAATCGGCATATGACCGGCAGCGTCCTGCTGATGGATGGCGGGCTGTCGCTGGTTTCGCCTGGAAGCGGGCGCGATGCCTGAACCGCCGCCTTCTCCCTTCTCACACCCCGGCTTTCAGGGCTGCATCGGGGTCGCCCGCGACGACATCACGCCTCCCGTCGGCATCTACGCACGCAACTGGGGCGCGGCGACGCAGGACACGGCGGAGGGCGTTCACCGTCCCCTGACCGCGACGGCGCTCACGCTGCAGCAGCGCCCGGAAGACGCGCCGCTTGTCCTGATTTCGCTCGACCTGGGCTGGTGGCGCAGTTATCGGGACGAGTGGTATGTTCGCGGTTACCTCCTGGAAACGCTTGATTTGCCGCCGGAGCGTGTCATGCTGGCGTTCACGCACACGCATGCCGGGCCGGTTCTGTGCCGCGACGACAACGCCAAGTCGGGCGGCGACCTGATCGCGCCATACCTCGATTTTCTGCGCGAGACCGCTGTTCACGTGGTGCAAAGCGCGCTGACAAACGCGGTTCCGGCCACGCTGGAATGGCGTTATGGCAGGTGCGGTCTGGCGGCGAACCGCGATATGCCCGACCGGGAACGTCCTCGCTTTGTCTGCGGCTTCAATCCTACGGTTCCCGCCGACGATACGCTCCTGATCGGGCGCGTCACGGGAAGCGAGGACGAATGCCTGGCGACGCTGGTCAATTACGCCTGTCACCCGACGACGCTGGCCTGGCAAAATCGCCTCCTGTCGCCGGATTTTGTCGGGGCCATGCGCGACGTTGTCGAGGCGTACACCGGGCAGGCTCCGTGTTTATTCTTACAAGGCGCGTCCGGCGAGCTGGCGCCTCGCGAGCAGTACACGGCGGACGCCGCTATCGCCGACGCGCACGGCAGGGAACTGGGGTTCGCCGCGCTTTCCACGCTGGCGGGAATGCTGCCGGCTCGGACGCAGCTCGCTGGCGCGGGCGTCATAGAATCGGGCGCGCCCCTGGCGCTATGGAAGCGGGAGCCGAAAACGGTTTCAACGCGGCTGGCCGCAAGCAAAACCGAAGTGGAGTTTCCGCTGCAATCGCTGCCGACGCTGGCGGAACTGGACGCGCAAATCAGCGTTACGTCCGACCGGACGCTAAAAGAGCGTCTGGCGCGTAAGCGGCGGATTCGAGAGGGCGTGGGCGAGGGCGCGAGCGCGCGGATGCCGATCTGGAGCTGGCAGGTTGGCGAGGCGCTCTTCATCGGGCATCCCAACGAGGCGTACTCGCAATTGCAGACCGAATTGCGCGAAAAATTCTCCGGCAGACCCGTCGTCGTGATCAACGTTGTCAACGGGCATTACGGCTATCTGCCGCCCTCCGCGCTTTACGAGGCCGATCTGTATCCGGTCTGGCAAACGCCTTTTGGCCGGGGCAGTCTGGAGCGGCTGCAGGAGACATGCGGCGAGGCGGCGCGTCTCCTGCTGTCTCTTCGGAACCAGACTTGATTTTCCGGCGCGCATCGGTTTCGCTTTCACGGACCGCAGCCAGCCTAACCTCGCCAGGGTCAAGCGCCCGCCGGAAAAAGGCGACTGCAAGGTTGCCCACCCCCGCTCCCTCGCCTGCGTAAGCGGAGAGATCAACCGAGGGCGGCTTTCAAACTGCTGGCCGTCTGTTCGATCAACTGCCGGCTCGCGTCGAGGACGCCCGCAAACTGAAAAAAGCCGTGAATCATGCCGGGGTAGCGTGTGTGGGAAACCAGAACCCCGGACGCCCCCAGCCTTTCGGCATAAGCCTCGCCCTCGTCGCGCTGCGGGTCGCACTCGCCCGTGACCACCAGAGCGGGCGGCAGGTTCGCCAGACTCGGCGCGTGCAGCGGGGAGGCGTAGGGCGTCTTCTTATCAACGCCCGCCGGGACATATAAAGCGATGTTGGCGAGTTTTCCCGTTCGGGTAAGGATGGGACGGTTCGTATCGGCGAACGCTCGCCACGATTCGGTGTCCTCGGTCAGTTCCGTATCCGGGTAAAGAAGCGCCTGATGCCGGATGCGCGGCCCGCCCCGGTCGCGGGCCATCAGGCAAACCACCGCCGCCATGTTCCCGCCCGCGCTGTCGCCGCCGACCGCCAGACGCGCCGCGTCCGCGCCGATCTCTGCGGCGTGTTCCGCGACCCACTGCGTTGCGGCGCAGCAGTCTTCCGGGGCTGCCGGAAAAGGGCGCTCCGGCGCGAGACCATACGCCACGCTGACGATCACGCAGCCGCTGCGGTTCGCGACGGCCCGCAGCGGCGCGTCGTGGGTGTCCAAATCGCCCGCGACGAAGCCCCCGCCGTGAAAGTAGACGAGGACGGGCAGGCCGCTCTCTTCCAGCGGCCTGTAGA
The DNA here is from genome assembly GCA_038230115.1 of Chthonomonadales bacterium. Classification (GTDB taxonomy): domain Bacteria; phylum Armatimonadota; class Chthonomonadetes; order Chthonomonadales; family Chthonomonadaceae; genus JBBRNU01. The sequence goes on from JBBRNU010000081.1 coordinate 10,737, forward strand.
TGCGGGCGGGAATAGCCCCGCCCGGCCCCGGCAGCGTGCGCTCCTCAATGCGGCGGACGGGTTCCGGCGCTCCCGCCAACGGTATCGTCGCGCGATACGCCTGACGCTGCGCGGCGACCTGTTCCTGCGGGGACGACGCGGGCGGCGCGTTTCCCGCCTGAGCGTTCATCTGGTCGAGCAGAGCCTGCGCCTGCGGCGCGATGGGCGTTGTCACGATGGTTCTCCCTGAAAAGGTCTCTTGTCATCTCTTCTCAAGTCTTCTCAAGCGGTTCCGACAGCAGTTCCGCGCCCAGATTTACCGCGTCGCCCGGCATCTTCTCGGAGGAGAGCCAGAGATAAAGATAGCGGCGATGCTGGAACAGCCAGCGTCCATTGCGCTTGACGTAAATGTCCTCGAACACGGAACGATTGTCGTATCCGACTTGCGCCCCGTCTTTGGTCTTTGCATACGTTCCCG